>JAAUTJ010000343.1 GCA_012031475.1 Leptolyngbyaceae cyanobacterium SM1_3_5
AGCAAACGCGATTTGCATCGCCGCCTCGACCACGCCGCGCTGTCCGGGGCGAAACGCATCGTAGCCGAAAAAATGCTTCAGTGATTGTTCGAGCGAAGGTTGAGTCGTTGACTGCGCGTTCATACCGATCGTGTAGCGTCCCTATCTCTATTCTGCCGTGACATCAGGCCGTGACATCAGGTTGCCCTGAGCGCGATCGAGACTAGCGCACTGCCCGCCATAGGAGCAAACTCCCCATCGCGACTGTGGGTGTGAGGACGATCGCGATCGCACTCACATCCGTCGCGGGGATCGGCAGGCTGGGACCGATCGTTTTGATTAAAACCGCGATCAGCAGCGAGAGGGCGATTATTTCAACAATAAACTTCACAGTATTGTTCATCTGGCTTAGAGAATTTACGGAGATTGGCGGATAGTTTAGTGTATTTTCTGAGCAGCGAAGAAAATAGATGAACGGTGCATCAAACGCAGCCCGATCAGGTTCCGAAAAGTTGCGGATCAAACCAATAAAGATGTGATGTAGATTTCAAGAAGCTCCTTATACTCGCGGATTCTACAGTGAGGTCTCAGTAGGATATCAATAGATGTAATTGAAATTGTCACATCTAGCGTTCTGGGTATTTTCGCTTTCTGTTCTTGAATTTACGGTGTTATCTACGGCTCGATCGAGTTGCGATGACAGCAATGCTCCCCTCGATCACCCCTTCACGCTTGAACGTTTGACCGCTCCCGTTCAAAATTACGCTGCAAATTCGCGATCGGCAGTTGTCCACTGGCGCGAACTGCCTTTTACAGATGCTCCCACAAAATCTGCCGCATGAAATTTCCTTCTTTTTCGCGCTGGCCGCGATCGGAACTGCGAGTTTGGCTGACTGCCTTTGGCGTCGCGACCTGCGTGGCAGTGATGCGCTTGAGTGGCGTACTGCAATTTGTTGAGTTTGCCGCCTTCGATCAGCTTGTGCGGCTGCGTCCCCCAGAGCCGACCGACGATCGCGTTGTGATTATTAGCATTGACGATCGCGATATTCGCAAGGTGGGCGCTTGGCCGATGACCGATGCGACGATGGCAAATTTGCTCAGGCAGATTCGCGCCGCCGAGCCGAGAGCGATCGGGCTGGATATCTACCGCGATCTGCCGATTAAGCCGGGAAACCAAGCGCTGGAGCGAATTTTTGCCAGCACACCCAACCTGATTGGCATCGAGAAAATTGCAGCCAGCGAAAGTATGGGCGTGATGCCGCCGCCCGTTTTGGCCGATCGCAATCAGGTCGGCTTCAACAATACGATCGTGGATGGGGACGGGCGAGTGCGGCGCGGAATGCTGTATTGGACAACGCCCGATCGCCAATCGCACACCAGTTTCGCGCTGGCTTTGGCACTGCGCTATCTCGATCGCGAGGGCATCACGCCGCAGGCTGCACCAAATTCACGCAACATGCAGCTTGGTCAAACGGTGTTTGAGCCGTTTCGCGGCAACGACGGCGGCTATGTCCGCACGGATGCTCGCGGCTACCAGTTTTTGGCGAATTTTCACCGCAGCGATCGCAGCTTCCAAACCGTCTCCATGTCCGACGTGATCGAGGGCAAGGTGGATCTGGACTTGTTTCACGATCGCATCGTGCTAATCGGCTCGACCGCAGACAGCCTCAAAGATTCGTTCTTCATGCCCCTGAGCAACGGCCTGTTTCGTCCGGCTGAGCCAATGCCCGGTGTTGAACTGCAAGCCCACTTCATTCGCCAAATTCTTGACGCCTCCCTGTCTGGACGATCGCTGCTGCAAGTTTGGCCGGATTCGGTGGAACTGCTGTGGATTTTTGGCTGGTCATACTTGGGCGCTCGCTTAAGCTGGCGCATCCGCAAGCCGCTTCGATCGGCAGTGGTGCTGGCAGGTGCGATCGCCGGACTGGGCGGCGTTTGCTATGTGGCGTTTTTGGGCGGCTGGTGGCTGCCGCTGGTTCCGCCCGCGATCGCGTTTGGCGGATCGTCGATCGGCATTGTGACTTACCTGGCACAGATCAAAGAAGAACTGAAAAAATCGAAAGAATTCCTCAGTTCGATCATCAACACGATTCCCGATCCGATTTTGTCAAAAATCGCCATCACCAGTGGATCGTCCTCAACGATGCCTACTGCCGCTTGGTCGGCCAGCCGATCGACACCCTGCTGGAAAAAACCGATAGTGACTTTTTTGCGCCCGACCAAGCCGCCGTCTTTTGGCAACATGACGATCTGACCTTTATGAGCGGCAGCGATCAGGAAAGCGAAGAAACCTTCACGGACGCACAGGGCATCACCTACTCGATCGCCACCAAGCGATCGCTGCATCGCGATTCGGCGGGCAATGTGTTTCTGGTCGGGGTCATCCGCGATATCACGCAGCGCAACGAGTCGAAGATGAACTGCGGCGGACAGCCGAAGATTTGGTGCGATCGAATGCGGAACTACGCCAAACCGAACATCAACTGCGCCGACTCGCCCTGCACGATGCGCTGACCGGACTGCCCAATCGTCAACTGCTGCAAGAGCAGCTTGATCAAGCGATCGATCGTGCCCAAGCGCATGACCAGCTTGTTGTGCTGCTGTTTCTCGATCTCGACGGCTTCAAGCAAATTAACGACAATTTCGGCCACCGAATGGGCGATCTGCTGCTCAAAGCCGTTGCCCAGCGCTTAACCGGATGCTTGCGCGGCAGCGACACGGTTGCCCGACTGGGCGGCGATGAATTTGTCGTGCTGCTGCCTGCGATTCCCTCGGTTCCCGATATTTCGATCGTTGCAGACAAGCTGATTCACACGCTCTCGCAGCCGTTTGGCATAGACGGTGAAGCGCTGCACGTCACGGCCAGCGTTGGCATCAGCGTTTACCCGCTCGACAGCACCGACTCAGAAAGCCTGATGACGCGAGCAGACGAGGCCATGTATCAGGCCAAACAGCACGGCAAAAACTGCTACGAGTTTTTTCGATCGATCGCGATCGCAAGCCATTAATCTTTCTCGCAAATCTTTCTAGCAGGTCAAAAGCCTGCACTCCATCCTCCCAACACCCCGTACAGACGCGAGATCTCGCGTCTCAACACCCAACCCTCAACCCCCGATCGCCCTTCCTCGCGCTACAGTACAATTCATGTCCACATCGGCGCACTCTTCACGGTATGGAAGGCTATCTGGTTTCGATCGTGATTTTCACGGCGATTTTTGCGATTTTTGGGTTGGGGCTAAATTTGCAGTGGGGCTTCACCGGACTGATTAATTTCGGTCACGTGGCATTCATGGCGATCGGAGCTTACGCCACTGTACTGCTGGCCGAAGTTGGCGTACCGCTGTGGATTGCGGCGATCGTGGGGTCATGGTTTTGGCGGCTGTGCTGGGCTTGCTGATTGGCGTCTCGACGCTGCGATTGCGCGAAGATTATCTGCGATCGTCACGATCGGCGTGTCGGAAATGATTCGCCTGATCGCCCTCAACGAAGAATGGCTAACGCAGGGGTCGTTTGGCCTGCAAGGGTTCGCGCTGCCCCTGGAAGATTTCAGCCCGCCTGCGATCGTCCGTTTGGCAATGATCGGAATTCTGACGGCAATTTTGGGACTGGGCGGCTGGCAGCTATGGTGCAGTTTGCGGCAGCGGCTCAAGTCGATTCCGTCATCAAGTTTGATTCGCGCTTCGCTCCTCGTGCTGGGCTACGTCGTCTCGCTCGGATTGATTCTCTCAGTTTTCATGACCGTGATGCGATCGCTCAATCAGGCCGACCTGCCACCCTGGACAGCCAGCCTTGTTCTCGTCGGCGGACTGGGCGCAATCGCCTGGTTCTATAACAAGCTGGCGCAGCAGATGACCAAACGGTTTGCAGCAGAGGCGGGCGCGTGGTCCGGCGCGATCGCTCTGCTCACCACAGCCGCGATCGCGCTTACGAGTTTGTGGGTGTTTGGCTATCTGGTCACTGCGCTTTACACCTACCGCAGTCCAACTAAAACCGGACTGATGTTTATCTCGATCGTGCTGACGGCGATCGTCTACTGGGGCTTGGAGCGACTGGTGCGATCGCCTTGGGGTCGCGTCCTCAAAGCGATTCGTGAAGATGAACAGGTCGCCAGAGCGCTGGGCAAAAATGTCTTTTGGTACAAGCTGCAAGCCTTGATGCTGGGCGGAATGCTGGCGGGCTTGGCCGGATCGCTCTATGCGTGGCAGCTCACGACCGTTTACCCGGATAACTTCATGCCGCTCGTCACGTTCAACGCCTGGACGATTGTAGTTTTGGGCGGCGCGGGCAGCAATGCCGGAACGCTGCTGGGCGCGGCGATCTATTGGGCATATCAAAACGGTTCGCGCTTTGTTCTCGAAGACATCGTACCGCTGACGGATGCTCAGCAGGGGGCATTTCGGATTATGCTAATCGGCCTCTTGCTGATGGTGCTGATGATGTGGCGACCGCAAGGCATTTTGGGCAAAAAGGAGGAACTGACGCTTGGGCGATAATGCACGACTCACAGCAAACAGCCTACTTTCCGCGAACGGGCTATCAAAAAGCTTTGGCGGCATTCGGGCGGTGAACGATGCGGCGATCGCCGTTCCTCAAGGCAGCATTACGGGACTGATTGGTCCCAACGGAGCCGGAAAAACCACGCTGTTCAACTTGCTCTCGAATTTCATCTCGCCCGATCGCGGTGAAGTGATTTTCGATGGCGCACCGATTCAGCAGTTACAGTCTCACCAAATCGCGCAGCAAGGTTTAGTCCGCACCTTCCAGGTTGCCCGTGTCCTGTCGCGCTTGTCGGTTCTAGAAAATATGCTCTTAGCCGCTCAACATCAGACGGGCGAACGCTTTTGGAATGTCTGGCTACATCCGCAAACAGTGCGGGAAGAAGAACGGCGGCAAAAGGAGCGGGCGATCGAAATTCTTGAAACGGTCGGCCTCGCCCACATGACGCACCAATACGCCGGATCGCTTTCGGGCGGACAGCGCAAACTGCTGGACTCGCTCGTACTTTGATGGTGCGTCCCAAACTCATTCTGCTGGACGAACCGCAGCGGGAGTCAATCCAACGCTAATTAATCAAATTTGCGATCACATTCTCCGTCTCAATCAGGAAGGACTGACGTTTTTGGTGATCGAACACAACATGGACGTGATCATGTCGCTGTGCGATCGCGTTTGGGTGCTGGCCGAAGGTCGCAATCTTGCCGACGGCACACCAACAGAAATTCAAACAGATCAGCGTGTCCTCGAAGCGTATTTGGGACAGTAAATTCAACCCTAAAGCCAACAGTTTAGACGCGGGCTTTTTCGGTTTCGTGAAAGATTTGTCTCAGTTGTTTGCGGGCGCGAGTGCAGCGCTGCCGCAATGTCTCGACATTAAGCGCATCGCCACCGGAAGCAATCAGATGAGCCTGGATCGCAATCCAAGATAAGCCTTCGCATTCTTTTAATTGCAGCAGTTCAGCGCTTTCCGGATTTTTTCGTTTCAAGATCCCAAATGCATCCAGCATCATCTGAATGCGATCGTCCAATAGCTCATTGCTCACCTGCTGGTCGTGGTTCATCCTCGTGTGCCAAGCCTCCAAAATTTCCGTTTCAGTTAGCTGATGCTTGCCGAGTTTTCGGCTTTGTTCGCGCACAATGTTGAAGCAAACACTTTTTAACCAGGCTTGCGGAGAATGAATCACTTCTCCCTGCTGCTTCTTTGCTTTGGCTCGCAGGTAGGCTTCCAGCAAAATATCAACCACTTCCACCCGCGACGCCAGATTAAACTGCCGCAGCCGTGCTTCGATCGACGAAAAAAACGAATAGGACAGCGGACTGTCAGCAGCCAAAAGAATTTCTATGAGCGAATCAAACTCATCATCGGGCGAATGCTGCGAGGGCTTATGCATAGATGGA
>JAAUTJ010000344.1 GCA_012031475.1 Leptolyngbyaceae cyanobacterium SM1_3_5
AGCACGGCTCCAGTCGTCAAGCCGATGATGCCAATTCTGCCCGCGTCACTTGCAGCACAGGCGAGCGCGATCGCCACAATGCCGACCAGCAGATGAATCCGAAAGTTGCGCTGCGTCAAAAACGCATAGCGAACGCCTGCCCAAGCGTAGCGAAAGCTGACAAACAAGCTAGGGGCGACCTGCCAAGCCAAATCTCGATTCAGGGTTCCCGACTGGGCTGGGCTAAACGGCGATCGCGGGGCATCGGTCATAGGGTGGTGCATATTCAAGCAACATCGGCAGGTGAACAAGCAGCGTCGGCCAAATCCAGCATTCCCTGCGGATTGGTTTTCTTACCAAAGTTTACAGGCGCGATCGACCTGTGAGATCCATCGATCGATCAGATTTCACGCTGGCTTAATCATAAGCAGTCGGCATCCCCACAGTCTGTAGCAAAACTGCCTGCTGGCGCAACATTTGTTCAAGCTGTTCGTCATCGGGATGATCCCAGCCCAGCAGATGCAGCAGCCCATGCGCTGCCAGCCACGCCAATTCCTGCTCCAGCGAATAGCCTTGCGCTTTGGCCTGCCCGATCGCCGTCTCGATCGAAATCACGATATCGCCCAAATACAGCGGCTCCTCCTCAGACGGCGAAGGCGCATCCACTTCCAGAGCGGCAAACGCAAGTACGTCTGTGGGCTGATCTTTCTGCCGATACCGAGCGTTGAGCGCTTGAATCTCGCGATCGTCCGTCAGCCGCAAACCTAGTTCATAGGCATCGATCGGGGATTCGATCGGCTCCAGTTCCGTCAGCCAGCGCGTAAACCAGCTTTGCCAGGTTTCTGAATTGACTTCAGAGGCGATCGAGCCTGCTTCCTCAACGTAAACTTCAACTTGCAGATCTTTCATGAAAGATGAATGTGTGATGAACAGCCGCCCCTCACCCTAAATCCCTCTCCCTGGGGGAGAGGGACTTTGAGATCCGGTTTGGTTCCCTTCTCCCCCAGGGAGAAGGGGTTAGGGGATGAGGGCGGTTCGGAGTTCAGCGCGTCAAATACGAAACGCCGACGAAAAAAGCCAACAGGCCGATCGAGGTCAGCACAAAATGGTAGATGGATTTGCCGCGCTTGCGTACCATGTTTCGCATTGCGAGTTTGACGTAGCTCGGTGGCTTTTCGGTCTTCGGAGTCGCTTCAGTTGCAGTCGGTTCAACGGCGATCGATTCGGGTGCGATCGCTTCACTGCCTGCGGGCAATTCTTCAGTCATGGTGTTTTCCTTGGTTGAACAGTTTTACTAGACCGTTGCAGTTTCAATCATTTGGTTTTCTTGACGCAGACAGGCTTGAATAAACAAATCAAGTTCGCCATTCATCACGTCTTCGATCGCCGTTGTTTCCACATTTGTTCGCAGATCTTTTACCAGTTGATACGGGTGAAAAACATAGTTGCGAATTTGATTGCCCCAAGCTGCTTCGACCATATCGCCTCGAATGTCCGCAATTTCTTTGGCTCGCTGCTCTTGAGCAATAATTAACAGCTTGGCTTTGAGAATTGCCAGGGCTTTTTCTTTGTTTTGCAGTTGCGATCGCTCCTGCGTACACCGCACAGCTAGCCCCGTTGGAAGATGCGTAATTCGCACGGCAGTTTCGACTTTGTTGACGTTTTGCCCGCCTTTTCCTCCGGCGCGAGACGTGGTGATTTCCAAATCTTTTTCGGGAATTTCGAGGGTGACGTTGCGATCGAGAACAGGCATGACTTCCACACCCGCAAAGCTCGTTTGGCGCTTGTCGTTGGCGTTGAACGGCGAAATTCTCACCAGCCGATGTGTGCCTTTTTCGGCTTTCAAATAGCCGTAAGCATAGCGTCCAGTAATTTCCAATGTGGCCGATTTAACTCCCGCTTCATCGCCTTCAGAAATTTCGGCAAGCTGCACTTTGTAGCCGTGATCTTCGCTCCAGCGCGTATACATTCGCAGCAGCATTTCTGCCCAGTCTTGTGCGTCTGTTCCTCCGGCTCCCGCGTTGATGGTTAACACGACTCCACCGGAATCATAGGGGCCAGAAAGCAATTGTTGCAGTTCCCACTGGTCAAGTTCCCGACTTAAATTCGTGAGATTAACTTGCGCTTCTTGCAGCAAAGATTCGTCCGATTCAAGCTCCAAAAGTTCCAGAATGGCCTGCGAATCATCAAGGCGCGATCGCCATTCACCAAGCTGCTGAACGTGCGCTTTCAGGTCACTCAGTTCTTGCAAAGTTTGCTGAGCGGAATCTTGATCGTTCCAAAAATCCGGCTGCGCGGCGACCTGTTCCAAATCTTGAATTTTGGCGTCTAGAGCAGGCAGGTCAAAGATAGTCCTGAGTTTTACCCAGGCGATCAGACAGCAGTTCAATCTCGCGTTTAATCGTCAATGCTTCTAGCACAGAAATCAATTTCTCCTTGCGTCAGTTGGCTTCCATTTTATCTTCATCCCGATCGCCCCGACCGATCATCCCCCTTTCCGATCGCTCAAACCCGTGCAGACGCGAGATCTCGCGTCTCACCTGAAATCTCGCGTCTCGACACCCAAACCGCGATCGAAGCTTCTCAATGGTCAACCACGCCATACCTCAATGTGTTTTTCTTTCCCAAAAGAAAGTTGACAGAGCTATAAACTTACGTTATCTTCAAAATCACTTACCCATAGTCAGCTTAATTTGGTTTGGCCTGCATTCCTGTAGCGCTCAATCCAAAGCGGAGGAACCATTTACCGGGGCTTGTCTTGAGACTGCTAAAGCAACGCTGAAAACCGTCCATGTATCGCTTTTGCGCTTTAGCACCAAGAAGGACATCTCTCAGTCCTCGCCCGTCAGCTAACTTCGTCAGCATCTGAGAGGAGCCTGTTTAGACTGGCATTCTTTCATTTTTTCAATTGAAGAAAGCTTGATCTCGTCAGTATTCCTTTGGCTGGTCAACTGCTTCGCTGTGCCTGTTCCGATCGAGGCGCGGCAGATTTTGCCTGAGCTTCTACCGGACAGGTGATTCAACTTGAATGAGGTGAAATCATTATGCGCTTGACTTCAGAGAACCGTGTTGCATTGATCTCCGTTTCTGGCGATCCCGCGATCGAAATTGGCCGTGAAGAGGCCGGAGGCCAAAACGTGTACGTGCGTCAGGTGGGCTTAGCTCTGGCGCAGCAAGGCTGGCAA
Organism: Leptolyngbyaceae cyanobacterium SM1_3_5; assembly: GCA_012031475.1. GTDB lineage: Bacteria > Cyanobacteriota > Cyanobacteriia > Elainellales > Elainellaceae > JAAUTJ01. The sequence goes on from JAAUTJ010000344.1 coordinate 3,165, forward strand.
GTGGATATGTTCACCCGCCAAACCCGCGCCGATCAAGCGTCGATCGTGCAGCACACGCCCAACTGCCGAACCATTCGGCTCAAAGCTGGAGCGATTGAGTTTATTTCTCGCGATTGCGTTTTTCCGCATCTACCCGAATTTGTCCAAGCCCTGCTCGACTTTCAGAAAGCGGAAGGGCATCGGTATTCCCTAGTTCACACCAACTACTGGCTGTCGTCCTGGGTGGGAATGCAGCTTAAAAAGCATCAGCCGCTCGTCCAGGTTCACACTTACCACTCGCTGGGCGCAATTAAGTATCAGGCGATCGACCAGATTCCGCCGATCGCTGCCAAGCGCCTGACAGTGGAAAAAACCTGCCTGGAAACCGCCGATCGGATCGTCGCAACCAGCCCGCAAGAGCAGGAACATATGCGGACTTACGTTTCCACAAAAGGCAAGATCGACATGATCCCCTGCGGCACGGATACCGATCGCTTCGGCAAAATCGATCGCGCCGCTGCCCGCACTGCTTTGGGCTTTGATTCTGACGAAAAAATTGTGCTGTATGTCGGACGCTTTGATCCGCGCAAAGGCATTGAAACTTTGGTGCGAGCGATCGGGCAGTCCTGCCAGCGATCCCAGGTCAAGCTCGTGATCGGCGGCGGCAGCACCCCCGGACAGGTGGACGGAATCGAGCGCGATCGGATCGAGTCGATCGTGGCAGAACTGGGCTTGCAGGAAAACACGATTTTCCCCGGACAGTTGGGCGATCCCAAACTGCCGCTGTACTACGCCGCTGCCGATGTGTGCGTGGTTCCCAGCCACTATGAGCCGTTTGGACTGGTGGCGATCGAAGCGATGGCAAGTCGAACTCCGGTTGTTGCCAGCGATGTTGGCGGCTTGCAGTTCACCGTCATCCCGGAAGTGACGGGTCTGCTGGCTCCACCCAAAGATGATTTGGCGTTTGCGGCTGCGATCGATCGGATTTTGCTCAATCCCGACTGGCGCAATCAGCTTGGACAAACGGCACGGCAGCGCGTCGAGATCGCCTTTAGCTGGCAAAGTGTCGCGATTCGGCTCAGCCAGCTTTACACCAAACTGCTCGATCAGTCGGTGCAACAGGCTGCTTAGAAGTTCGATCGATTCTTGTCACCCCCCAATTTCGAGGAATTCCCCATGTTTCAGTTAAACGACTACGCTCAACATCAAGCTTCTGGCCGCGTTGGTAAAGTGATCGGCTTCGGACATCAAATGCTCGACAGCGTGTACTTGCCCACGCTCAAAGTTCGGATTACCGATAGCAATGCACTGGTTAGCTTTCTCGAAGATGTTTCGTCTGCCTGGGTTCCGATGAAGGGGTAGAGGGGTGTTGAGACGCGAGATCTCGCGTCTGTACGAGTTGGTTGGCGGTTAGTTTATATCGCCGATCGATTCTGAGCCTGCCGCCCGCCCACTGTAACCCTGGTTGCAAAAGGGGCGTCGATCCGTATCGTCCCTTTGCACAATCAGCGTTGTGGCGATCAGCGCAGCAGTGCGCCCCAAGTGGCTGATCCGACAACGCCATCGGGAGTGAGGCCGAATCGTCGCTGGGCGGCTTGGACGGCGGCTTGCGTTTGCGAGCCGAAGACGCCATCGATCGCGCCGCTGTAGAATCCCGTTGCCCGCAGTCGTTCTTGCAGGCGGGTTACGGCTGTTCCCCGCATTCCCAAGCGCAAAATGGGGAAATCAACGGAGGTTGCAGCCGCAGCGGTCGGCGTGGGCATTGGACTGGGTGATGCAGCGGGTGGACTGGCGATCGGACTGGCAGGAACAGGACTCGCAGGGGTAGGACTGGCGGCAGGGGTGGGACTGGCGGCGATCGTCGAGTTGGGAATCAGCCGACCCCAGGTGTTGATCCCCCACAACGCCATCGGAGGTCAGTCCGGCGGCTCGCTGAAAGGCGGCGACAGCGGTAGCGGTGCTTTCTTGAAATCGCCCGTCGATCGTGCCCGTGTAGTAGCCCAACAGCTTCAAGATCGCTTGGATTTCCGCAACGAGATAGCCTTCTGATCCGAGTCGCAGCGTGACAAATCGAGGCGGCGTGGTGGCGGCGGGCGTGACAGTCGGCGTGGCGGGCGTGGCGGGCGTTGATTGGCTGCGAGCGATCGGGTGGCTGCCACTCCAGATCAGTGCTGCGATCGCGCCGCTGCTGAGAAATAGCCGCCAAATCGAATGTTGCTGCCGAGAAGATTCACGCATCGATCGAATCACATCGATTCACAGTGGGACTCCGCAATTATCAGCGATTTGATCGCTTTTGGGATCGATCGCGCCAAATTCTCGGTGAACCAAGGTTGCCGCTTGAGTCAGTGGATGGGGCGATGGGTCGATGGATCGATGCGTCTGCCACTCCTCCACCCCTCCACCCCGCGCCTTTTTTTCGTTCACCCCCCAATTCTCGTGCCGCTCCGGAATGCCGACCGCTTGGGTAGACTGAATTCAGCGATTTTCGATCATGAGTCGTTACAAATGCAAGAGTTGCTGCTGAATCGATTTCGAGGTGCGTTGCGGGGAGCCGCGATCGGTGAGGCAGTGGCAAGTGCCCGCGATACGCTTCACCTGGCAGCAAGTCCAACCCGGCGAATGGCTCTCTCCTCAGCAAAACTGGCCGCAAAGCCATCTGCTCATCGCCGCCATCGATCGCACGATCGCCCAAGCCCTCAACCAACCAATCGATTGTCCCACCCC
>JAAUTJ010000345.1 GCA_012031475.1 Leptolyngbyaceae cyanobacterium SM1_3_5
GGCTTCCTTTTCCGATTGCACCACGCCATCGCTTCCAGGCGTGACCGGGACTCCCGCCTTTCGTGCGGTCTCGCGCGCCTTGTTTTTGTCGCCCATCGTTCGAATGGCGGACGCGCTGGGGCCGATAAATTGGATGTTGCAACTCGCGCAGATCTCGGCGAAGTGCGCGTTTTCCGCGAGGAAGCCGTAGCCCGGGTGGATGGCGTCGGCGTCGGTGGGCGGGTTGGGGTTGGGGTGGGCGTGGGTGACGGCGACTGAGCCAGATCAAGCGGTGCGTTGTGCGTCAGGTAGAAGTGACCGAGCGGGCGATCGTTAAAGGTTCGGCGGGTAAATTGCCAGCCCGGTTCAAGAATCAGCTTGGCAAAGCCCGGAGTTGCGCCGTTGGCACGAGCGATCGTCAGTTCACGTTGAGTGCGGCGATTGCCCGGTGTCCCCACCAGGACGAGATCACCGTTGCGGTTTGTGACGCGCAGGCTGTACTGCAAGCCCAAATCTTGACCTGCGACGCGAATCGAGTAGCCGTTACTGTCCGTGCTGCGTCCGCAAATGCCCGTAAAGTCAAACTCCAGCAGCAGCGGCGTGATCGTCACGGGATTGTTGCCTGACTCGGCATAGCAAGGCCGAGCATCGGTGATTTGCTGAACCACAAGCAACTGGTGATTGCCCGTTGTGCCGACTGGAGCCGCGATCGCAATAATCCGCGACTGGTCAAGATCTTGTTGACCGAAAGTTGCAGCGAGGGCAGCAACCGTAGTCACGATCGCGCCCGTTGTGGCGACGGCGGCGGCGATCGTTTTGAAGGAACGGTGAAGTGAACGTTTCATAGTCAAGCGAATGAAGCACCTTTAGCTGATTAGAGATTGTCAATTGAAGCGGTGGCGGGCGATCGGCTATTCTTCCACCAGATCAAAGCTGACCGCTTGTCCAGCCGGATTGAGCGTGATGTAAATGCTTCTGCGTCCGTTGGCAAACTGCGCCGAAACGATCGCCATTGTGCCGCCGACCGGGTTTTCAAGAGGAACGGTGCGCGTTTCGCCCACCTGCTGCAAGTCGCCATGCACAGCAACTACATCACTCCAGGTTTGGCGCAGTGTCTCCGACGTAACGGTCGCGTTGGCGGGATCATACAGGTTGCGAGCAGCCGCGTAGTCTCCGCTAGAGAGCAGCGAAATCAGCGATTGGGCAGTGGCGGCAGCATCGGGCGCTTGAGCCGTCAAAACCGCAGGTGGTGCTTGCGCGATCGCGGGTACACTGCTGAGCGCTGTGCCGAGTGCAAGCGCGGCAACTGCCCAAATCAAACGAATTTTCATGGAACTTCTCCAAAATGCTCAAAAAGTGGCAGAACCAACCTAACTCAAAACCCTGCTCTGTCCTGCATTTCTTAAGGTTTGTCACGATCGCCTTTGCTCTTTTCACCGGGCGATCGCCCACCCTGAGTTACAACTCGATACAAACCCGGTTTAGATCAAAATAATCTGCCATATTAACAAATAGCGTAGGTTGAAAGGCAAAATAGCAACACTAGCCGCTGCTCTGCCTCGATCGATCCCTGCAAACGGCTGTTTCCCACGAACGGCTGTTTCCTAAGAATGGCTGTTTCCTAAGAACAACTGCTCGTTGCCTTGGCAAGCAAAGACTGACAAACGACCAACTCTTTGATTGAGAACACTTAGAAACCTACTATGAATCCGAACGAGTTTACGCAGTGTTTCAACCTTGCCAAAGCGCTTGATTTGGTCAGCGCCAGTCGCAAGGTCAACGGAGTGCTTTATGTCTACAATGCCGCAGGCCAAGCCAAACCTTGGGACAGCTTTGCGGCAGAGTATCCGCTAGAGCGTCTGCAAGCAATGGTGAATCGGAGTCAGCAGGCTCATTAGGATTGGGTGTTGAGACGCGAAATCTCGTGTTTGTACGATCGGTTGTTGGCGGAGCAGCCTTTGCGATCTCAGGCTTCGATCGGCAGTAAAACATAAAACGTGCTGCCCTGTCTCAGAACGCTTTCGACCCAGATTTTGCCGTTGTGCTGTTCGACGATCGTGCGGCAGATGGCGAGTCCCAAGCCTGAGCCGCCTTTTTGTCTGGCATCAGAAGCATCCACCTGTTGAAATCGATCGAAGATGCTTTGCAGTTTGCCAGCCGGAATGCGCGTCCTTGGTCTTGCACGGCGATCAGTAAAGCAGCATCCGGCTGACCTGCATCTTTGATCTGAGCGCTCAGCCGAATGCTGCTTCCGGCTCCTGAGAATTTTGATCGCGTTGCTGAGCAGATTGGTCAGTGCTTGCAGCAGGCGATCGCTATCTGCCCAAATCGACATCTCGATCGGCTGCACGATTAACTCAATTTGCGCTCGATCGGCCATTGCCTGCATTGCCTCGATCGCCAAAACCATTAAGTCATCGACATTGCAGCGGCTTTTGCGAATCGTGATTTTGCCAGACTTCATCTGCTCTAGATCGAGGATGTCGTTGATCAGGCGCATCAAGCGTTCGGTGTTGGTGGTGGCAATTTTGAGGATGTGCTGTCCCTGCTCGGACAGGGTTCCCAGTTCTCCGGCAATCAGCAGATCGAGCGCTCCCACCAGTGAGGTGAGCGGCGTTCGCAGTTCGTGGCTGACCAGCGAAATGAATTCGTTCTCCAGCCGTTTGCGATCGGTGATGTCGTTGACAAGGTTGAGTGTGCAGGGTTCTCCCGCCAGTTCAATTCGCTCTAGCGACAGCAAAACGGTTTTGATTTCGCCGGATTTAGTGCGAAATTCGCATTCTTGATTGAGCAGCGTACCTTCTTCCAGCAGCAGTTGCACGGCAGTCGCATAGGTGTCGGGGGCAATGCCCAGCCGCAATTCTGCCGTTGTGCGATCGATCAGTTCCGCTTTGCTGTAGCCGCTGATTCGCAAAAAGCTGGGATTGACTTCGACAAAGCGACCTTCGGCCAGCGTGGTGATCGCGATCGGGCTAGGGCTGGCGCGGAAGGCTTTAACGAATTTTTCTTCGGCCAGTTCGCGATCGCGAATTTCCTGCTGCAAGCGGAGGTTTTGCGCCTGAAGCTGCCGCTGAAGCAGTTGTGCGGTCAGGTGCGTTTCGATTCGCGCCAGCACTTCCTCGACGTGAAACGGCTTGGTGATGTAGTCCACGCCGCCAACTTCAAAGGCTTTCACCTTGTCGATCACATCTTCTAGGGCGCTGATGAAAATCACGGGAATCTGGCGGGTGCGCTGGTCTGCCTTCAGTTGCCGACAGACTTCGTAGCCGTCCATCTGCGGCATGTTGATGTCAAGCAAGATCAAATCAGGCGGTGCAGCTTGTGCGCCTCGCAGACCGGATGAGCCTTTGGTGACGCTGCGGACTTTGTACCCCTGAGTACTCAGTAAGGCCGACAGTAGCTCCAGGTTCTCCGGCGTGTCGTCAATGACCAGAATGTTCGCGGGCAGCGCGGCGATCGATTGATACATTGCACAATCCGGCACAGTAAAGTCTGGCACAGTAAAGAATGCTTCTATGCTGCCTTTAGTGTGCGGGGCGATCGCCTTTTCTGCAACAATTTGTTACGTCGGCAATCTTGTTACGTCATCGATCGCGCCATCAGCGCAGCGGCACAGGCTGCGCGGCTCCACCGGGCTGCATCATCACCATCGATCGCTGCGGTTCGCCCAGCAGCACAACCGAGCAGGTAAGCTGGCGCGTCACTTGCTCGGTCACGGTGCTAATTGTCAGTTCCCCTAAACTCAATCGCTGCCGTCGCGATCGCAGCACCACGAGGTCGTGCGATCGAGCCGTTTCCGCGATCGTGCCGGGAATGTCGTCGCTGCTGACCACGCGCAACTCAAACGGGCGATCGGACGAATATTTTTCATCAGCAAATCAAGCTGATTTCCAGCCATGCCAGCCGCACCGGGGAGAGGTGGCGATCGGCCACGTGCAGGAGGGTAATTTGGGCTTGATTGGTATCGGCCAGGGCTTCGGCAAAGCGGACGCTGCGGAGGGCGTCTTGCGTCATATTTTCGATCGGAACGAGGATGCGGCGAATCGTGCTGGGCGCGGCCAAGAGGCGCGAAACCGCAACCGGACAGTGCGCCGCCCACAACACGCTGTCGATCAAATTGCCAAAGGCGCGAGCGCGAAAGCCCGATGTGCGTCCCCAGCCCAGCACGATGAAGCTGGCATTTTGTTCGCGGCTCGCGTGGATGATGCCCTGCGCGATCGCATCGTCAATTCGCAAAATCGGGTCAGACGCGACGCCAAACTGTTCGCAAATTTCGCTGGCGCGATTCAGCAACCGCTGCGATCGCTGCAAGGCGTGGCGTAGCTGCGGCGCATCCATCATTTGCGTGTGCGGATTGGTGATTGCCAGCGGCATAACGCGCCCGCTGGAATGCGGCTTCACCAGCAAAGCCGCCAGTTCGATCAAATACTGCTCGGTGTCGGGATTATAAACGGGCACAACCACGACAGGCTCGGCTTCCGGCTCTTCGTTCAGGTCGAGGGCAATCACAGGCGGGGCGATCGCGTCGGGAACCGTCAGACCGATCGCGCTGCGAGCCGTCAGCAGTGGTCCTCCCGTCGCCGTCACCAACATCAGCACGATCACGCTGTTCAAAATATCTTCGGTCAGCAGTCCGACTCGATAGCCCACCAGCGTCGCGGCCAGCGTCGCGGCCACCTGCGGCAACGACAGCGACCACATCACAATCATTTCGCGCCAGCTATAGCGGTAGGCCAATTTTGCCAAAAGCGCCGCGCCAAACTTGCTGCCAACCAAGCCCAGGACAATGGCGATCGTCACCTTGATTGCGCCCAAGCTGCTGATGAAAGCGGGAATGTTGATTAGCAGTCCCAAATCGACAAAGAAAATCGGGATGAACAACACGCTGCCGACAAACACGACTTTTTCTTTGACGGGGCCGTTGCCGATCGCGCTGTTGACGGCCAATCCAGCCAAAAACGCGCCGACGATTTTTTCCACGCCGATCAGTTCGGCTCCCAAAGCTGAGACAAAGACGACCAGCAAAATAAAACAAAAAACTGATTGCCTTCCTCATCGCCCGATCGCCGGAAAAATTCTCGTCCCGCCCAGCTAAAGCCAAACAGGATGATCGCCGAATAGATCGCCAGCGAAAGCAGCAGCCGCACCAAGCTGAACGTCGTGAAGTCTCCGGCGTGAATGCCAACGCAAACGGCCAAAACCAGCAGAGCGCCAATGTCCGTGAAAATCGTCGCGCCGATCGTCACCATCACGGCTTCGTTGTTCACCAGTCCCATCCGACTGACGATCGGATAGGCCAGCAGCGTGTGCGAAGCGAACAGCGACCCGATCAAAATCGACGCATTCCAGCCAAAACCGAACAGCCGCCCGACGATCGTTCCGACGATCATCGGCACAATGAACGTGAAAAACCCAAAGCCGATCGATCGATTGCGGGTGCGATGAAACTGCTCCAGATCGACTTCCAATCCGGCCACAAACATCAGATACACCAGGCCAATGTCCGAAAGCAGCTTCATCGTGTCGGAATCGGTCGAAAGCAAATTCAGGCCGTTTTGCCCAGGACGACGCCTGAGCCAGCAGTCCCAGCAGTCCCGGCAGCTTGATCCGCTCAAAGCACAACGGCACGATCAAAATGACGGCCAGCAAGAGCGCAAAGGTAACGATCGGCTCGGTTGGATTCAAGACCAGCAGGATAGGCATCGCGAGAGTGACAGCAGGTGAATGGTAGAAGTCGCTACCCCATTAGAGCAGATCCCTTCCATTTGGCGGACAGAAGACGCCATGCCGCACCTCGACGCAGCGATCGCCCCTCGTCTAAAATGCTTCAGATCAACTGCTTCAGACAAAGCACTTGACGCGATGCCAGTTTGGTCATCGTCCTG
>JAAUTJ010000346.1 GCA_012031475.1 Leptolyngbyaceae cyanobacterium SM1_3_5
GCGCATGAAGGGCACGAGCCATTACGGATTTTGCGGTTCCGCGCCGTCCGGCAATCACCACGCCGCCAAACCCGGATCGATCGCCACCAGCAAAAGGGCAAGTTTGATCGCGTCTTGGCCGACAACGGCAGTCAGCGGAAAAGCAGTTGGAATGGCAGTTGCAGGCATGTCAGACAAAGGGGCGAATTGATCTTCAGCATATCAAGATTGCGGGAGCGCATTCGCCAGATAAACGTTCGTTTGATACTTCAGCGTCACGATCGCATCTTGATTCCAGCGATCGAACAGATCACGCAAATCCACAAGTAGCTGTTCATAAACCTCGCCGGATTTGGGAATGTAGGACGCGCTCAAAGCAAGGCCGATCATGGCGTTGAGGGTAAGCGGCTGCTGATTGGGGAAAGACTGCTGGCGGTAGTCGGTGAAGCGATCGCTTTCAGCCAAGGGATCAGCCGATTTACGGCTGGGGTGATCAAAAAAGTCGGTGGCGGCGGCTTTGCGAATCACAGCCGTGTGTTCAGCCGTAAATTCATCGGTCTGATCGCGTTCGTTCCACATCAGGCGACTCGTCCGCCCGATCGCAGGATGCGGTGAAATTCTTGTAAAGTGGCGATCGGCTCAAACCAGTGGAACGACTGACAGCACGTAATCAAATCCACGCAGTTGGTATTGAGTCCGGTCGCTTCTGCCGTGCCCGATCGAAACTCGACTTGCGGATGCGGCTCCGCTGCCGATCGCATGATTTCGTTTGGTTCGATCGCCCAAACTTTTGCGCCGCGATCGCCCAGCAGTCGAGAAGAAATTCCGGTTCCCGCGCCAATGTCGGCAACGGTTAAAGTAGCGGGATCGCCCAGTCCGTCTAGAATCTGGTCGATCGCCTCGGTCGGATAGTCGGACGATAGCGGCTGTATTCTTCGGCGCGATTGGAGAAGCGATCGCGAGGATTTTGCGTGTACAGCGGTGGAAGCTCAGAGTTCATTGAATCTGCTAAAACTTTTCGTGCTTTAGTGTAGCGGCTTTGAGCAATGGGCAATAATGGCGATCGAACTACTTAGAAAGCGCTGATGTCTCGATCGTTTGTTTCTGGAGTTGCCCCGCCTGAAAAGGTGCAATCGGCCTGGTGGTTTGCGTTTGCGGGCAATAAAATTCTAGTGCAGCCAGTGGGTGAGCGCTACGAAATTCCCAGCGCGATCGATCTCACACCCATTCGGACTCAGTATTTGGGACAGTTGGGCGATCGATCGTGCTTTTCGGCAGAACTGGCGAAGGATGCGATCGCGCCCGAAGGCTTGGCGCTGCTGGGATTGCGCCAGCTTTACGGCAGCTTGGACGAGGAGGAGTTTGCGATCGCGGGTCGTGCCGTCCAAATTGTCGAGTGGGATCGGACGCATCAGTTTTGTGGACATTGCGCCACGCCGATGACGCAGTTGCCTGATGAGCGGGCGAAGCGCTGTCCGAACTGCGGACTGGTCAACTATCCGCGCCTCTCGCCTGCAATGATCGTGCTGGTGTCGCGAGGTGAAGAAATTTTGCTGGCGCGTGCCCACCGTTTTGCAACCGGAATGTACAGCGTTTTGGCTGGATTTGTGGAACCGGGCGAATCGCTGGAAGAAACCGTTGTGCGCGAAGTGCGCGAAGAAGTCGGCCTTGAAGTCAAAAATATTCGCTATTTTGGATCGCAGCCTTGGCCGTTTCCCAACTCATTAATGATTGGATTTATGGCGGACTATGCGGGCGGATCGATCGCCCTGGAAGAAAAAGAAATTGCCGATGCCAAATGGTTTCACAAACACAATTTGCCGCCCATTCCGCCGAGAATTAGCATTGCTCGCAAGCTGATTGATGCGTTTGTGGAAGGGAGGGAGGCGATCGAATAAACAGCCTGCCCTCATGCCCTAGTTCCTTCTCTGCCAGAGAAAGGGATTTAGGGGAGCTATTCAAACAGCGCCCAGAGTGGGTGAGCGCTTCAGGCAGTGGCATCAAGTTCAATTCGAGTTTGCTGCCGCCGTATTTGAAGCGCTCATGCAGTGTCAAGGCGGGGCTGTATCTCGCAGGCGTGTCAACTTGGCGTGAGCGACACCAGGCACAAAGAACTGTTAGGGCTGGAAGCGGAATTTCGAGAATCAGAACGTGACATCCCGCCGACGCTGACGGCTAGGTCGTACAGCGCGGGCTTCCCTTCCTCACGCTCATGCGACGCATAGAGCGCGGGACTTCCCCGCTATCGGTTGACTTATAAACGCCTAGACGATTCCATCTGCTCTTCGTAGAAACGACAAGACGCACAAGGACCAGTCGGATTCACGGCACAGCGCATCAGTTCCGATCGAGCATTAAAGCGGCAAGAGGCATCGCCAATAATCCAGCGGCCATCGATCTGTGTGCGTTCCGTCGGGCGCTGCGTCTTCTGCACATAGAGTGCAATTTTGTGGAGCCGATATTTTCCCGCCCGAAACTGATAGCGGTGGCGACGTTCCAAAACGGCGTATGTTTTACCTTCAAGGTCGAGAAGTGCCCCTGGCTGCGGGTTCCAGTCCAGCCGCACATTGCCGATTGTCTGGCGCGGATGACTCAAGATCACCTCAGTGGGCAGCGTTTCTGACTCCATAGCGTGTTGCTCGTTACATTATGTGCGATCGTATCGTATTGATTGGGTGTCGGGTGTCGGGTGTCGGGGTCGGCAAGAGGTAGGCAAGGGAGCGATCGACAAGTGACCAATTCAACCGAAACAATTCAACCCTGCAACGCCAGAGTCGATCGCCACGTTCCCGCTGACACCCGACACCCTCAAGAAAACCGACTGCTGTATCGTTCTTCGGCAAACGGCTCGCCGCGATCGTGATAGCCGTTGCGTTCCCAGAAGCCGAGTTCTTGATGGTCGAGAAATTCCAGACCGTTGAGCCACTTGGCGCTTTTCCATGCGTAGAGGTGCGGCACCACGAGGCGCAGGGGGCCACCGTGATCGGTAGGGAGTGGTTCACCCGCGAGCGTGTGGGCAAAAAAGTTTTCTTCGCGCAGGAAGTCTTCGATCGCAATATTCGTGGTGTAGCCGCCGTAGCAGTGTTCCATGATGTGAACGGCTTTGGGATCAACTTCGATCTGCTGCATGAAGTCCAGCACTTTCACGCCTGTCCACTGCACATCCAGCTTTGACCAAGTGGTGACGCAGTGAAAATCTGCCGTGAAGTTGCTCTGGGGCATTTGCATAAAATCGTCCCAGGTGAAAGTCACGGGCTTGGCAAGTCCCCAGACGCGAAACTGCCAGTTTTCCTTGGAAACAGCGGGCGTTTCGCCATAGGTGAGAACCGGAAAGCCTTTGGCGAGATGCTGACCCGGAGGGACGCGATCGCTTTGCTCTGGCGCGGGCTTTTGAAAAAAATTTTCCTAGCATAATTTCAAGAATCGTTTCCCTTTCTGTTTAGCAAAAAATCATCAGTGCTGTTCATTAGACTTCCTGCATGAATCAATATTTTTCCTCAAAACAGTCAAAATCAAGCTTCAAAGTCCCCCATTCATGAGGGATTTAGGGGACGAAGAAGCATTCGTGCAGGAGGTCTAATGGTTCGGAAACTCCAATGGTTTGGAAACAGGAAGTAGTCTTGAGCGCGAGCAATCATTGCTTGCAGTTTAACCGAACCGCCCTTCCACGTAGTCTCTGGTTCGCGAATTCAGTGAGCCGCCGAAAATCTGCTTCGCCGAGCCAAACTCGACCATTTCCCCGATCCGGCTTTCATCCGTACTGAAAAACGCCGTAAACTCCGACACTCTCGCCGCCTGCTGCATATTGTGCGTCACGATCACGATCGTTAACTCCAATCGCAACACATCCAGCAGCGCCTCAATCTTCATTGTGGCGATCGGGTCAAGGGCAGAACAAGGCTCATCCATCAGCAGCATACGCGGCTTGACCGCCAACGCCCGCGCAATGCAAAGTCGCTGCTGCTGACCGCCCGACAGTCCCAACGCGGGTTTCCGCAGGTGATCCTTCACTTCGTCCCACAGTGCGGCCTCGCGCAGCGCCGCCTCGACCATTTCATCCAGGCGATTTCGACTCACCCGACCCGCCACCCGCACTCCATAGGCCACATTGTCGTAAATGCTGGTCGCAAACGGATTCGGCTTTTGAAACACCATGCCAATTTGCCGCCGCAGCCGATTCACGTTCACACGCGGATCGTAAATGTCTTGCCCCAAAACTCGACCTTGCCCTCGACCCGCGCTGAAGAAGTTTCCAGTTCGCCAATCCGATTGAGCGCCTTGAGAAACGTGGATTTGCCGCAGCCGGATGGCCCAATGATCGCCGTCACCTGCTGCGGGGCAATGTCGATCGAAATGCGCTCTAGAACGCGCCGCCGACCATAGTAGAAATTGAGGTTCTGTACGCGCATCGCTGGATTCGCGATCGCTTCTGTAGGCGTGTAGGGCGTGGAATTGAGGTCAAATTGCATAATCAGATTGCATGATTCGATCGAAAAACTATAGGCGACGCATCAGCAGCCGCGAACCGACATTCAGCAGCAGCACTAATCCCAGCAGAACCAGCGAAGCTGTCCACGCCATTGCGTTCTGCTCCAAAAACGGCGAATTCGCGTAGTTGTAGATTAAAACGGACAGGGAAGGAGCCGGATTGAGCAGACCCGTCGGCCAATTCTCGGTAAACAAGGCGGTGAAGATTAGCGGAGCCGTTTCGCCCGCCGCCCGTGCGATCGCCAGCAGCGCCCCGGTTGTGATTCCCGGCAGCGCAGAGGCCAGCGCGACGCGCCAAGTGGTTTGCAGCCGACTTGCGCCCAACGCAGCAGAGGCAAATCGCTGGGTGGAAGGGACAAGCTGCAAGGCGGATTCGGTCGAAAGCGCCACGATCGGCAGCATCACGATCGCCAGCGCAAAACTACCCGCCAAAGCCGAATATTCCTTGCGTACCAGGACAATCACGCCATAGGCAAATACGCCAATCGCGATCGACGGGACGCCGCTCAAAACCGTGACACCAAACCGCACCGCATTCGCCATAGTGGAACCGCGCCCCGAATTCTGCCAGAAAAACCGCCGTGAGAACGCCGATCGGAATGCTGAACAAAGCCGCGATCGACACCATCAAAAACGTTCCCGCGATCGCATTGCCAAAGCCATCCACCCCTCCGGTTGAGCCGATCGCCAGCGGCAGCGACGTGAGAGCGCCCCAACTGAGATTGGGCAACCCGCGCCGCACAATTTCCAGCAAAATCGATCCCAGCGGCAGCAAAGCCAAGCCCACCAGCGCAAACGCGATCGCCGTCATGCCCCAAGTGAAAGCGCGGCGGGCGATCGGCAGGGGAGCGGTGAGGTCAGTGGCGGGGATGGGGGGCATTGGGGTGTCGGGCGTGGGGTGTCGGGTATCAGGCGTGGGGCGTGGGGCGTGGGGCGTGGGATGTGTAGAGACACGAGATCTCGCGTCTCTACTGGGTATGGAGGAGGCGCACCAGAAGAACGGCGAGGATGTTGACGACGAGGGTGACGACGAACAGGATCAAGGCGAGATACATTAGTGCGCCGATGTGAAGCGGGTCGAGGGCTTCGGCGAACTGCGTGGCGAGGACGGAGGGAATGGTGGAAGCCGGATCGAGCAGGGAGACGCTTAAGACTGGGGAGTTGCCGATCACCATGACGACGGCCATTGTTTCGCCCAAGGCGCGACCCAGTGCCAAAGTGACTGCGCCCAACAGTCCGGCCAGTCCTGCTGGCAGCATGACGCGAAAAATCGTTTCCCAGCGGGTCGCGCCCAGTGCGCCAGATGCGCTGCGCAATTCTTGGGGAAGCGCCAGCAGCACGTCACGGCTGATTGCTGCCATTGTCGGTAAGATCATAATTGCCAAAAT
>JAAUTJ010000347.1 GCA_012031475.1 Leptolyngbyaceae cyanobacterium SM1_3_5
GAAATTTCGCAGGAAGAGATTTTGCCGGAAGACGATACCCCTATCAGCAATGCCAGCATTCCAACCAGCGAAATCACTCAGCCAGAGTTAGTGAATGAGGCGATCGAAGCACCTGCCGAGCCGGATTTGCTCAGTCAGTCTGTTTCGCTGCCTGCCGCCGCTCCGATGTCGCAAATTCAGTCCGTTTCAGATTTGGCGCAGCCCGCCCCTGCCGCCCAGTCGAGCATGAGTCAGGTGACTTCGATCTCGCAGCTATCTGACGTGCAGCCGACCGACTGGGCGTTTCAGGCGTTGCAGTCACTCGTGGAGCGCTACGGCTGTATTGCGGGTTATCCAGACGGAACCTATCGCGGCCAGCGGGCACTGACGCGCTTTGAGTTTGCGGCGGGGTTGAATGCCTGTCTCGATCGCATCAACGAAATTATTCAGGCCGGACTTGCGGATGCCGTCACGCAAGACGACCTCGCCGCCGTCCAGCGGTTGCAGGAAGAATTTGCCGCCGAACTCGCCACGATTCGCGGTCGCGTCGATGTGCTGGAAGCTCGCACGGCAGAACTCGAAGCCAACCAGTTCTCCACGACGACCGTTTTGCGCGGCGACACGCTGTTTGGCCTGTACAGCATTCTGGGCGGCGACAGTGCAACGGGAGAAGAACTCGATCGCGTCCCGGTCTTTGGCTATCGCGTTGAACTCAACCTCAACACCAGCTTTACGGGCGAAGATTTGCTGACGGCTCGCTTGCAGTCCAACAACAACCAGCCGCTCGGCGGCACCGAGTCCGGCGAACTCGGCACGAACATGGGACGAATTCGAGTTTGACGGAACCAGCGACAAACAACGTCCGCCTCTCGCTGTTGCGCTATCGCCTGCCCTTGGGCGAAGACAGCACCCTGTACATCGCCGCACAGGGCAACGGCTTTGTCGATCTCGACGCTTCTGCCCAACTGACGCCCTACACGGACGGCAGCGCAGTCGGTCTGTTTGCGCTCCGCAACCCGATCTACAACTACTCATCCGGCACGGGCATCGGCTTTCGGCAGTTCTTCTTGGATGATTTTGTCGAATTGAACTTGGGCTATTTGGCCTCGGATGCCAACAACCCGAACGTATCGCGGCGGTTTGTTCAACGGCAGATATGCCGCACTCGCGCAGGTGATTTTGCACCCCAGTGAGGAATTTCGGATCGGCTTTGCCTACATCAACAGCTACACGCCGGGAACGCGCAGTACAGGAACACAATCGCCCGATTTGGTGAACCCGATTTTTGGGACGGCAACGGGCAGCAACTTGTCCAACGATGCGTTTGGCCGCCCTGTGGTTGTCAACGCCTACGGGATTTCTGGCACGTTGGATATTTCTGAAAATTTGGCGATCGGTGGCTGGGTCGGCTATGCTCACCACACCTATATCGGACGTGGCGATGCGGATGTTTGGAACTGGGCGGTGAATTTGGCCTTCCCGGATCTGTTTGGTGAGGGCAACATCGGCGGCATCGTCGTCGGCATGGAACCCCGCGTCACCGAGATCAGCAACAACCTCAACAACGGCCAGCCGGATGAAGATGTCGGCCTGCACATCGAAGGCTACTATCGCTATCGCATCAACGACAACATGGACATCACGCCCGGACTCATCTGGATCACCGCGCCCGATCACAACGCCGAGAATGACGACGCAATCTTGGGCGTTGTGCGGACTCGGTTCTTCTTCTAAGCGATCGAATTCATCTCGATCGAGCAGCCCTTCAGTCACGTTGCTGTTGAGGGGCTGCTTTAATTTGTCGCGTCGGCTGGAATGGGGCGATCGCGCTGCACCCATTTTTCAGTTAGGACTGACGCACTTGGGAAACCGGAAATCAATTTCCAAAGCTGAAAACTGAAGTCACAAAACTGACTAAGCCTGTCAAACCAATCCATTTCAATGGGTTTGAGCTTTCAGCCGAAACTTGAGTTCACGGCTTTTGCCGCTGTCCTACCAATCTCGATCGCAATCAAACTATGTCGATTCTGTTACTTTAATCCTTAGTTTTATAACAACCTGTATCAAAATTCTTTTTATTGAATGCAGACTATGGCAAAATGCTAAAAACACATTCAATGTGTATTCAAGATAACAGTTTCTTGCCAGGTTCCCTGTTTGGAAGTGCAACGTTAGAGACTTGCATTGCTTCGCACTAAGGAGGATTGAGAAACATCTATGAACTCGATCGAACCTGCCTGTTTTTCGCTCTAAAATTCTGAGCGCCCAAAGCTTCTTGCCAATTAAATCACTCCATCTTCTACAGTGTCGATCGCTAAATCGATAGAGCAACTGTAGAAACTGAACTGTGCAAATCAGCCTGCACTCTGCCACTGAATTTGTGCGCTTTCGATCAGCGATCGCCTTCGCAACCGTTCGCCTGATCTAGAATTTGCAATTTCTGTGATGCCCTAAACCCCCCGATTCTAAGGGCGATCGCAATTCGCTCACTTGTCATTCATTTGATTGTCAGGTGTTCGCTGGCATCAATGCAAATGTTCTCTGAAGTTGCCCAAATTGAACTTCAAAGTCCCCCATGAATGGGGGATTTAGGGGGCTGACCAAATATTCGCCCAAGAAGTTTGTTCATTCAACTGTTCATTCAACATCTGTTCACCCAACATCCGTTTTAAGTTCAAGCTCGTCTACCCAGTTCGTTTGAGGAGATTGTTTTTCGGACGCAGTTTTGTTCCGCTTACAGGGTTGTGCCACTGACCTCGCACCCTCATTGCTTTTCGATCGATTTGTTCTGAAACTGCGCTTCATTCTTCACCTTTTGATCCCCAGAGGATTGTTTACATGAATGTTATTAGCCAAGCTTCCGAGACCGGAATCGGCCATCAGTTGGCGGTGTTAACAGAGGTTTCTCGATCGGATCTGTGGCGATCGCTGCTGCAATCTGCCGACGCGATCGACAACGCTTACACCTTCACCAAACATCCGCTCGGAACAGATTTATCACCACAATCGAGCGGCGATTTTTTGCTAATTTGCGACGGACAGGTGCGGCTTTTATGCGTTCCGTTTGGGCAGTCGCGATCGCTGACAGCACTGTTGCTGGAAGAGGGTGACAGCTTTGGCGCAGAAGCCGAATTCGGCATCGAGATTTTGCCCTATCGCGCGATCGCCGCCAGCGAAGTACAAATCGCCCGTTTTTCTCGATCGAGCCTGAATGCGCTGCTAAACGAGTGTTCTGACTGGCGATCGCTGCTGCAAGATCAAGCGCAGATGCGCGATCGAATGATTTTCCTGCGCTCCTGTTTGGAAGGGCGATCGATCCCCAGTCGGATGCTTCAGCCGTTCGCCGCCTTGCTCAGCCCGCAAACAATTTCCGCCGGAGCCAAACTCGCCGAAGCCACGCCAGCGCAAGCAGGTCGATTTTGGCTGCGTCGAGGTGAGACGGCGCTGCCCATTTGGCACAAGCTGGGGCTATCCAGATGACGTACCGGACTGGACAGCGCAAACCGACCTGATCGTCTATCGGTTGCCCGTCGAGCATTGGGAAAACCTGAGCTTGATCAAGCCCGTTGCGTCTCCTGCCCCGCCCGCGCTGGAAGTTGCAGTTCCGCCGACCTCCAGCAGTGCAGCCCTTGATCCGCCTCCCGATCGATCGCCCGCTGTCACGCAGCCCGTCCTTTTTCCCAAGCCGATTCGACGGCACGTTCTGGATTTTCTCGATCGCTATCCCTGGGTTGAACAGCACAGTTCTTCCGACTGCGGCGCGGCTTGTTTGGCGATGATTGCTCGCTACTGGGGCAAACAGTTTCCGCTGCATTTTCTGCGGGAGCGGGCAAACGTGGGGCGATCGGGCGCATCGCTGAAAAGTTTGGCAACCGCAGCCGAAAGCATTGGTTTTCATGCCCGTCCGGTTCGCGCCAGCTTCAGCCGCCTGATGAATCTGGCGAATCCCTGGATCGCCCACTGGCAGGGGAATCACTACGTCGTGGTGTATCGATCGCGGGGCAATCGCGTCATCATCGCTGATCCGGCGCGGGGACGGCGATCGATCTCGCGCCAAGAATTTCAGGCGAACTGGAGCGGCTATGCGCTGCTGCTGGATGCCACCGATCAGCTCAAAGCGACGACCGTGAAGCAGGCTTCGATCGGGCGCTACTTGGGCGCGTTGGCTCCGTATGGCGGACTGAGCTTTCAGATCATTCTGGTCTCGATTTTGATTCAGCTTTTTGGCTTGGTGTCGCCGCTGTTTACGCAGATCATTCTTGATCAGGTCGTTGTGCAGCGCAGTCAAACCACGCTGAATGTGTTTGCGATCGGGCTGTTGCTGTTCAGCATTTGGGGCATCTGCATGGGATCGGTGCGCCAGTATTTGCTCAGCTATTTCTCCAATCGGCTCGATTTGACGCTGCTGAGCGGCTTCATCCGCCATGCGCTCACCTTGCCGCTGAAGTTTTTCGAGTCCAGACGGGTCGGGGATATTCTGACGCGAGTGCAGGAAAACCAGAAGATTCAGCGATTTTTGATTGGGCAAGTGCTGCTGGCGTGGCTGGATTTTCTGACCGGATTTGTCTACCTCGGCCTGATGCTGTACTACAACTGGCGGCTAACGCTGCTGGTTTTGCTGCTGATTCCGCCGATCGTCATCCTGACGCTGATCTCGACGCCGTTTCTGCGCCGGATTTCTCGCCAAATTTTTGCGGAAGCTGCCGACCAAAATTCCTCGCTGGTTGAAATGATGACGGGCGTGGCGACTGTGAAGGCGACGGCTGTTGAGCGCGAACTGCGCTGGCGTTGGGAAGACCACCTGACCCGCCAAATGAACGCCACCTTTCGCGGCCAAAAGCTGGGGATCGGCTTGCAGTTCACCAGCGGTTTGATCAATTCGCTGGGCGGAACGGCCTTGCTGTGGTACGGCGCAACCTTAGTGATTCAAGGTGAACTGACGATCGGCCAGTTTGTTGCCTTCAACATGATGATGGGCTACGTGATCGCTCCGGTCGTCACCCTGGTCAACCTGTGGGATGAACTGCAAGAAGTGCTGATTTCGATCGAGCGGCTGAACGATGTCTTTGAAGCCGCACCGGAACAAAGTTCGCGGGATTTGCTAAATCTGCCCACTTTGCGCGGCAGCGTTCAGCTTCAGGATGTGACGTTCCGCTATGGCGAAGATGAAGAACACAACACGCTGCAAAATCTTTCCTTTGAGGTGCAGCCCGGACAAACGATCGCGATCGTCGGACGCAGCGGATCGGGCAAAAGCACTTTAGTCAAACTGATTCAGGGCTTGTATTTTGCCAATCGTGGCCGCGTCAGCATCGACGGGCACGATTTGCGCCACATTTCACTGCACTCGCTGCGATCGCAAATTGGCGTTGTGCCGCAAGAGTGCTTTTTGTTTTCGGGCACGATTCTCGACAACATCACGCTGCATCGCCCGGAATATTCGCTGGAGCAGGCGATCGAAGTTGCCAAACTTGCCGAAGCTCATGCCTTTATTCAATCGCTGCCGCTGGGCTACAGCACGATCGTTGGTGAACGCGGATCAACCCTTTCCGGCGGACAACGCCAGCGAATTGCGATCGCTCGTGCCCTGCTGGGCAATCCGCGCATTTTGATTTTGGATGAAGCCACCAGTTCGCTTGACACCGAATCAGAACGGCGATTTCAGCGCAATTTGACGCAAATCAGCCGCGATCGCACCACATTCATCATCGCGCATCGACTTTCGACCGTCCGCAACGCCGATCGCATCCTGGTTCTCGATCGCGGCGTTCTAGTCGAACAGGGAACCCACGAAATCCTGATGGCGCAGCAGGGACTTTTATGCTCATCTTGCCGCGCAGCAGCTTGATTTGTAGGGGTTGGGGG
>JAAUTJ010000348.1 GCA_012031475.1 Leptolyngbyaceae cyanobacterium SM1_3_5
GCCAGTGCAGACCTGGAGTTGATCCGGTGCTGGCTCGGACGATCGCGATCGCATCGATGGCGTTGCCAAACTGTTGCCGCAGGCGAATTCGCCATTCCTTGCACCCGCGATCGCGATGCAGATGGTCAAGCTGCGTTTGAAAGTGAAGCCGCGTCTCTGCCGAAACGAAGCGGGCAAGGGACTGACCAATTAGCAGCGGCGGTTTGAGGTGCAGCAAATCAGCCGCGCAGGAATTGACTTCTTGAATGATGCCTTCTGTACTGGTTCTCAAATAGGCATCTGGGAAAATTTCCAGCAAATCTTGATAGCGCTGTTGTTTTTTGACAACCGCTTGCTCCAAATCTTCTAGCTCTTGCTGCTGTCGCTGCATCAAATCGGCGGCAATGTGTAGCCGTTCAGAGGCAATACCAAGTTCTTTTAAAGCGGAAGATACCAGCGTTTCATTTGATGTGGGTGTAGCATTTGCACCTGTGTATAAATCACCAATGCGATCGGACATTGCCTTCACTTGATCAACAAAAGTTACTGTGTTCATAAGTGCGTGTTTGAGAGTAAATTTTATTACAAGTTGGAATCAGGCTCGATCGATTTCGACAGAGCGTGATCCCTAATCTTTTGATCCCCAATCTTTTAAGGTTAATTTTAATAAATATAACTATCTGTCCGATATCGGACAGATGGCTTGGCACAAGTGCAATAGGTTTATAATTAAGATCTTATGAGTAAAAACGAAGTGACTTAATAAATGTGGAGACTTGCTCTCATCCTCTAAACCCCTTTTCCCTTGGGGAGAAGAGGAACCGGAAGGGCTGCTGTCCCCCCTCTTTCCAGGGAGAGGCGCTAGGCATGGGTAAATCTTCACATCTTGCGAGTTAATTTTGTTTAAGCGCTCACTGCTGAATGACTGCTATAAGCTTCTGTCTATCTGACTTATAGCGACCCGTTATCACGACATTTGAGAATAGACTCTGAATTCCTCTCTTAAGTGCCATCAGTTGATCGATTCAACTTGAAGCAAAAGAAGGGCTTTCTGTGTCTATCTCTCAATTGGAAGCACCAGAGAATCGGCTGCTTGCTGCTTTGCCTGCTGAAGTGTATCAACGGCTACTTCCTGACTGCAAGCTGGTGAACCTTGCGCTTGAACAAGATCTGTTCGAGCCGAATGAGCCGCCGAAGTATGTGTATTTTCCTCATCAGGCTGCGGCCTCGATCGTTTGCACAATGGCAGACGGCATGACGGCTGAAGTGGGCTTGGTGGGACGAGAAGGCATGGTTGGCATTCAGGCGATCTTGAGCAACGGAGTGCTGCCCTATCGATCGTTTGTGCAAATTGCAGGCGAGGGAACCCCGAATGCCCGCCCACTGCCTCAAGGCCGAGTTCGATCGCGGTGGCGCTCTGCAAAAGCTGCTCTTGCGCTACTTTCAGGCATTTCTGACGCAGGTTTCCCAAACCGCCGCCTGCAATCGACTCCACATGCTGGAGGCGCGATTTGCCCGCTGGCTGCTGTTGGCCTCAGACTCGATCGGCAAAGATGATTTGTATCTCACCCAAGAATTTGCCGCTCAAATGCTGGGTGTGCGGCGGGCAGGCGTGACCGAAGCGGCAGGTTCTTTTCAGCGATCGGGGCTGATTCGCTATACGCGCGGCAGAGTGACAATTCTCGATCGATCCGGCTTGGAAGAAGCAAGCTGCGAATGCTATCAGACAGTTAAAAATGAATTCGATCGACTGTTGAACAGTAATTCAAGCTAGGGACAACAGCGCGACCTGCGTTTTGATGTGAAGAATTTGCTCAACGAAAGCTAATGTCCGGCAGAGTACAGATCGATCGCGCTGGCTTTCTTAGGATTAGATAAAATCACGGGAATGTTTCAGGCAAGAATGTTTCAAACAAGAAGGCTTCAAGCAAGAACTCGTTAAGTAAAAACGCTTCAAGCGAAACCGCTTCAAGCAAAAGCTTTTCGTCGTGAACATGTTAATGTCTCTCTGCAATCAAACTGAAGATTTAGTATTCAGCGGTCTGCGAGTTTTGGTCGTAGACAACAATTTAGATTCCAGAGAATTGCTAGCATTTGTGTTAGAGCAGCAGGGCGCAGAAGTCGCAACGGCAACTTGTGTAGATGAAGCGATCGCGATCGTGAAACAGCAAAAGCCTGACATTTTGCTCAGCGAAATCGCTCTGCCCGAAAAAGATGGTTATGCGCTGGTTCATCAGGTGAGAGACTTAGCAGAACAGCAGCCTAGCCCGATTTTAGCGATCGCCACAACCGGACGCGCCGGACTGGACGATCGGCTGCTGTCACTTCAGGCCGGATTTCAAGCGCACGTAGCAAAACCGATCGATTTTGATGCGCTGACTGCTCTGGTGCTGGAGATGACCCGCTAAGATTCGGCTCAATCTTAGCCGTTTGCTGAATCATTGCTTCGTTCAAGCTCGTATCATAGCGATCGCACCCTTCACAAACTTTGCGGATGCGGACGATTGCCGAAATCAACGAAAAAATTCAGCGTCAGCAGGCGATCGTGTGGACGGCGGAAGAACTGAAGGCGCGGGTTGGCGAAATGGGGATCGATCGAGCGGCGGCCACAGTCGATGTCGTCACGACCGGAACGTTTGAGCCGATGGAGTCGTCCGGCGCAATTTTGAATTTGGGACAAACCGACCCGCCGATTAAAATTCGCCAGTGCTGGATCGATGGCGTTCCGGCCTATGCCGGATTTGGCGCGGTGGATTTGTACTTGGGCGCGACGCAGGTGGCCGAATATGCCAACGACGCGCCGGAACTGGAAGACCGCGAGAATGTCAGTAGATCGATCGTCCGGGGCGGCGGCCACGTAATTTCAGATTTGATTGGCGGCAAGTCGGTTCAGCTTCGCGCCTTGGGACAGCCGACCGACTGCTATCCGCGCACCTCGTTTGAAACCACGATTACTCGCGAAACAATCAATCAGTTCTACCTGTTCAATCCGCGCAATTTGTATCAAAACTTTGTCGTTGGCGTGAACGGTGGCGATCGCCCCTTGTTCACCTATCTTGGCCCCTTGCAGCCCCGCTTGGGCAACGCCGTCTACTCGAATCCCGGCGCAATTTCGCCGCTGTGGAACGACCCGGATTTGCAGACGATCGGGATTGGGACGCGCATCTTTTTGGGCGGCGGCGTTGGCTACATTGCCTGGGAAGGAACGCAGCATTTCCCCTTACAAAAGCGCCTACCCAACCGAACGCCGATCGGTCCTGCCGCCACCGTTGCCCTGATTGGCGACGCGAAGCAGATGGATTCGCAGTGGGTACGCGGCTGCTATTTCAAAAGCTATGGTCCCTCGCTGATGCTGGGCGTGGGTGTCCCGCTGCCGATTCTTAATGCCGAAGCGATCGCTCACTGCGCCGTGCAGGATAGCGATCTGGTCGCTCCGGTCGTGGATTTTTCGATTCCGCGCCGCGTCCGTCCCACGTTTGGCTTGGTCAGCTACGCCCAACTCAAGTCTGGCCGCATTTCGATCGAAGGCAAGCCCGTTCGCGTTGCACCGTTGGCAAGCATCGCCCGATCGCGGCAGGTGGCGATCGAACTGAAGCAATGGATCGAGGCGGGCGAATTTTTGCTCACCGAACCTGTTGCGCCTTTGCCGATCGATCGGCAATTTTTGGCGCAAGACCGCTGGGGCGCACAAATCTCGCTGGAATATGATGAGTAAGACCGTGACGAGTGAAACGCTAGAACTCCGGTTCCTCGCAGACCGTTAGGACGGTCGGCTGGCACTGGCGAATGTAGACTTGAATATCGCGAGCGCCTTCGCGCTGCAAATCTTCAACATAGCCAGGATGAGCGTCTTGCGCTTCTTTCGATCGCGTGAACGGGCCAAAATAGTAGGTGCAGCGGGGTTCGGCAGTGGTGATTTCGATCCACCACTGCTTGCCGATCGCTTGCAGGAAGCCCGTGAAAAATTCTTTGGCAGCGGTTAACAGTTGCATCGGCAGTACAGAAAAGTATTGCGAAAAACCTGTTCTAGTTCAACAATCTTTACGTGTCAGCATAAAGCGACTCGCTGGGGAAAACCGCAACTGTCGCTACTGAATGGCAGATTGCTACGAACCATTCACAGAAAAATCTGTAGAAGCACTGTTCTTGTTTTAGCCTGCGATCGCGTCAATTTCCCCCAATCTTCAGAAAGACATCGGGATCAAATCTAGATCGTCGGGGGTGGGCGGCATAAAAAACGTGAGTTTGATGACCCGATGCGGCGTGGCGATCGCTTGTCGCTACGCGGTGGGCAGCCCCCAAATCCCCCTCGTGGGGGACTTTGAGGACAATCGATGCTCTCGCTAGGTCACCCGACAGCCAAAGCGAAGCCTTCGCAGGCGATCGCACCCGCTTGGCGCAGCGGCGAACGATCGCGCCCCCACAAGCCATCCTCAAAGTCCCCCATTTTTGGGGGATTTAGGGGGCTGCCCGACGAGTTTGAAGCAGCAGGGGAAGTCCGCTTAAGCTCCCGCTGCGGGTAGGGCGGGCGTGGCACTGGGCGACAGTCGATCGATCCCTGCTTCACCAAGCCCTGCAAAAAGGCAAGCCGCTGGTTGGCCTGGAAGATGAGCTTGAGCTTTTCGCCCAGTCGATCGAGTTGCAGTTCTTTGGCAGGCGTGGCCGTTCCAGCTTTGCTCCTCGAAGTATTCCACCAGCGTCAAACCTGCGATTCGCGTCAGATAGGCAGCACTGACGCCTTGCAGCATTCCGCCCGCTACATAGGTCAAAGCGTGACTCTTGAGCAGCGGGGCGATCGCCTGTGACGACAGTTCCACCAGCCCCAGCTTGATCATCAGGCTGGCGATCGCGCTGGCGGCAGCTTTGGCCTGATCGATCGTGAACGACTGCTTGTAAACGCCGCCAATGTCGGCAATCAGTTGGGCGTTGACGGCGGCAGTTGCCAGCAAATCAAGGCTGGGAACCGGATTGGCAAAGGCAGCAGCGGCGGCGATCCACTGCGCCTGCTCAATTAGCGGCAACGTGCGATCGCGACGCAGCGCATTCAGTTCGGCAATCACCGCTTGCTTGAGGGCGATCGCCTGTCGCTGCACGGTCGTGTAAACCAAAGTCCGACCTTGAGCCGCAAGAACTTGAGCCAGTCGCGCCGTCAGCGGAGTGAGATCCGGAGCGGGCTGTTCTTGCCGCTCGATCGCCGTACCGTCTGCCTGCATCTGCCGCACTTTGAACGGGGCGGGATTGGCCGAAATTGCCACAACATCTTCGGGCGAAAGAAAAGCTTGGACGCGATCGCGCAACTGCTGAAGGATGGCGGGGCGATCGGTCGGCAAATACTGGTCTTGCTTGTTGAAGATCAGCAGGACGCGCTGTTTTTGATTGACCCACTGCTGAATCTGTTCAAATTCCGACAAAGTGAGATCGCCTGCGGTGACAAACAGCAGCAGATCGGAATTTTGGGCAACCGGAGCGATGACGGCCTGAGCGCGATCGCTCGTTTCAGCAAACAAAGCGGGCGTATCAGAAATCGAAAACTGGGTCGGCAATTCTGCGCCTTTGGGCAGGGCAGACGCGACAAGCTGCTGTTTCAGCGCGGTTTTGCCTGCGCTTTTGCCGCCAACCAGGGTGAAGCGGATTTCGCTGCGATCGAGTTCCTGCTGAAGCTGAGCAGGCGTCTTTTGTTCTTGCTGTGCGACCACCTGCAGCGGTCCGACCGGCGTCACGACCCAGGCGGGTCAGGGCAAAAACTCCCCCCGCCGCCAAACCGCCACAGGCGATCAGAAATCGCCTTCGCGTCGGCGAGCGTGGGATCGATAACGTGTGTTGCATGGACAAAGTCCTCCCAGGATTTTCTGACTCGCAGG
>JAAUTJ010000349.1 GCA_012031475.1 Leptolyngbyaceae cyanobacterium SM1_3_5
TAACAATTTGCAACATCTGGTTTTTTATCTATCGAAAACATAAGTTCTTTCGATAAAATACTGGGGTTCGTTCCTACAAAAGTGTGCAGGGACCCGATCGAATTTTCTTGAATTCTCTCTCCAACAGATCTATATAATCGAGTTGCTGCGTAGTTTTGCTTCGATTAGGAGTTCGCGTGTGAGGATTCAGGGTTGGCGGCGGGCGATCGTTTCCGCAATGGCGATCGCGCTGTGTCTGACGCTTTGGGCTTGCGGCGGGCGCACTCCCGTTGCAGGCAGGGAACCCACCAGACTGGGAGGCAAAATCTCTGAAGTTGCGCCGCCCCAAGCGATCGAGGAGTTGCGATCGGAATTAGAAAAATATCAGCCGCAGGTGGCGATCGTCTCGCCGCGCCCGGACGAAGTGCTTGACGATAACCAGGTGACGGTGAAGCTGCGCGTCCAGGATTTATCTTTATTCAAAAGTGCCGATCTGGGATTGGGGCCACACCTGCACGTGTTTTTGGACAATCAGCCCTATCAGGCGGTTTACGATGCAGAGGGATCGATCGAGTTCACCGATCTCACGCCCGGAACCCACACGATTCGCGCTTTTGCCTCGCGTCCCTGGCACGAAAGCTTCAAGAACGAGGGAGCCTACGCGCAAACCACCTTCCACGTTTTCACCAAAACGCCCAACAACAATCCTGACCCCGATCAGCCACTTTTGACCTACAGCCGTCCGCAGGCGAGCTACGGTGCAGAGCCGATCATGCTCGATTTTTATCTGACGAACGCGCCTCTGCACCTAATCGCGCAGGAAGACCCGGACGATGATATTCCAGATTGGCGAGTCAGAGCGACGGTGAACGGGCAGAGCTTTGAGATCGATCGCTGGCAACCGATCTATTTAAAGGGCTTCAAGCCTGGAAAAAACTGGGTGCAGCTTGAATTCCTCGACGAGCAGGGCAATCCAGTCACCAACGTCTTCAACAACACTGTCCGCCTAATCACCTACGAACCGGGCGGATCAGACACGCTCTCGAAACTAGTGCGCGGCGATGTGGATGCGTCAGCGGTGCGGGGAATTGTCGATCGCACCTACGAGCCACCCGCCCCCGAACCCGAACCGATCCCTGAACCGACACCTGAACCAGAAGAAATTTTAGAACCTGAACCAGAAGTCGAAGCGATCGAACCTGAAATCGAGCCGATCCCCCAACCGGAAGTGACGGAACCGGAAGTGATTCAGCCTGTTGAACCTGCTGAACCGCTGGTTGAACCCGCGCCGATCGCTGAACCTGCACTCGTCGAACCTTCGATCGCCCCGATTCAGCCCCGCCCTGAACCGAAAGGATTTTTCAATCGGCGCGGCAGGCCACCGGGAGCAAGGAGGGCGATCGAGCCTGCACCTGAAACGCTGCCGGAAGTGATTGCGCCGGAAGTGCCCAAAGGTGGCGAAGCGATTGCGCCTGACGTGCCGCTGATTCTAGAGCCGACTGGAGAACCTGAAATTCCAGTTTTGAAAACACGCGAATCCGCCGCATTGAACTAGATGAAAATTCATGAATCAATACAGCATGGTTGTTCAATGGTCAGATGAGGATCAGCTTTTCTTAGTGGCGATTCCAGAATTTGTCGATCGCGTCGTGATGCCCTGCACACATGGCGAAACTCGCGCTCAAGCAATTCAGAACGGTGAAGAAGTGATTGAAATGTATCTAGAAGCTTGGCAGGCAGAAGGTGAACCGATTCCTGAACCAAAAACGCTGCAAATTGCTTGATTTCCATCTATGGCTCAAATTCGCGCTCCTGAATTTTTGGCAAAATTGCCCTGGCTGAACGTTGATCATCCGCTTTCGTTAAAGGAATTGAAAGGTCGAGTTGTCCTGCTCGACTTTTGGACATATTGCTGTATTAACTGTCTGCATGTTTTGCCCGATCTCAAATATTTGGAAGAGAAATATCCCGATCTTGTTGTGATTGGCGTTCATTCGGCTAAGTTCGATCATGAGAAGGATGTGGAGAGCATTCGGCAGGCGATCGCCCGCTACAACATCAGCCATCCGGTTTTAGTCGATAGCGGTTCGCATACTTGGCGAAATTATGTGGTGCGGGCTTGGCCGACGTTTGTAGTAATCGATCGCAACGGCTACATTGCAGGCACATTTGCAGGAGAAGGAAAACGTGAACTTTTAGACGAATTAATTGGTACTTTGATCGGAGAAAACGCTTCAGATTTACCGCCGATTCGGAAGCCGCCAGAGCCGATTTTGTCCGCGATCGCGTTTCCTGGAAAAGTGTTAGCAGATGCGGAAAGCAACCAGCTTTTCATCGCAGATTCCGGCCATGATCGCATCGTCATTTCAACGCTAACAGGCGAAGTTCAACACATCATTGGCACAGGTGAATCGGGCTGGAAAGACGGCGATTTTGAGACGGCGCAGTTTGCCGCACCGCAGGGGATGGCATTTGATTCCAATCGCCAATTTCTTTATGTTGCGGATACCGACAATCATTTGATTCGCCGGATTGATTTTCAGAAAAAGATGGTGGAAACGATCGCCGGAACCGGACAACAAAGCCGCAACATCCGACCGCACGGCGGCTACGGCCTTGAAACAGCTTTGAATTCGCCTTGGGACTTGGCTTTGGTGGCAGATAGCTTGCTGATTGCGATGGCGGGATCGCATCAAATTTGGGAGTTGCGATTGGGAACCGGAATGATTCGCACCTATGCTGGAACGGGGGCGGAATTTCGTGTGGATGGAGCGATCGAATCAGCCGCTTTTGCTCAGCCAAGCGGACTGGCGATCGATGGACGCGAACTGTTTATTGCCGATAGTGAAATTAGCAGCATTCGAGCCGTTGAACTCGGTCAAAATCCGCAAGTGCGGACGGTTTGCGGGAGTGGTGAACTGTTTGGGTTTGGCGATCGCGACGGGCAGGGCGAAGAAGTCCGGCTTCAGCACTGCATGGGGATCGCTTACGGGCTGGGCGCTGTGTGGATTGCTGACACCTACAACCACAAAATTAAGCGTGTCGATCCCCAGACGGGCGAGTGCAAAACAATTGTGGACGGTTTTTCTGAACCGAGCGGATTAAGTATTGCGGGATCAACGCTGTTTGTCGCGGATACGAATCACCATCAAATTCAGCGAATTGATTTGGAAAGTTTGACCGTCAGCGCGATCGAATTCCCCGGACTTTGTGCCCCAGGATTATGCTTTCCAAGCTAATTTGTCGATCGAAACACTTCCCGATTCGGCTGTCACCTACTGGTATGAGGGCAATTGTCCGCACAGTGGAAGACGATTAAAACTGCCGCGCACGAAATTTGTGGAGTCGGTCGCCCACTCTTTAATGCAGCAGCTTAAGAATCAAAATGAAGGCAAAATGTTCGGCGTTTTCTGGTAGAAACTTCTGAAGGAAATTTAGCGGTTCTCAAAGCGTTTTCAGGATTATTAAACGGTAAAAGTACAATTCCTGGTTGGGTTCCGGCGATTCCCGGTCGCGAATCTGTTGCTCTGCAAGAAACTGAAACGCTCCAACACTTAAGCGCAATTTCGCAGGAAATTATTGAACTTCAGCAGCTTTCGATTCGACAGGAATTCGATCGCCTCTCCACCGAATTTAAAGCGCAACTTCAGCAAATGTCGATCGAACATCGGGCGCGGCAGCAGTGGCGGCAAGAACAGCGAA
Organism: Leptolyngbyaceae cyanobacterium SM1_3_5; assembly: GCA_012031475.1. Taxonomy (GTDB): domain Bacteria; phylum Cyanobacteriota; class Cyanobacteriia; order Elainellales; family Elainellaceae; genus JAAUTJ01. The sequence goes on from JAAUTJ010000349.1 coordinate 3,682, forward strand.
ACTGTAGCGGCGGATCGATCGAACTTGACGATCAAAGCCGCCAAGATGGAATCGATCGCCGCAATTTGAAACGTCAGCGCGATCGAACGCTACAGCCTTTCGTCGAGCAAATTGCTCAGGCAGATGCGCGAATTCGAGAACTGAAACAGCAAAGGCGATCGATTTCGCAACAGCTTCAGGCCGAAATGCACCGAGTTTATTCGCTGACAAACTTTGCGGGGCGATCGATTTCTATCAGTCAGTTAGGCAGTTTGCCAACTGGAACCGGAGACTGTTGCGCCCCAAAACTGCTGCACTATGCCGCCGCTCACAATCTGAAGCCGCTGGCAATGGCGGAATTTTGGTGGGGAAAACCGCAGGGCGACAAGATTTGCGGCGAATTCTATGGCGCGTGCGTTGATCGCTGTCAGCCAATGATGGGATTTCTGCTATCAGGATTATCACAGCCTGATTTGCCCATTCTTTATGAAGATGACTGGCTGATTGCGGTTGACAAGCCTGCGGGTTTGCTTTCCGTTCCCGGTCGGACGATCGCTCGCCAAGACAGCGTTTCAATCCGACTGAACGGAATCGCCGTGCATCGATTGGATCAAGACACATCTGGCGTTCTGCTGCTGACTCGCGATTCGCAAACGCACCGCTTCTTGGCTCAGCAATTTCAACAGCGGCGAGTGAAAAAGATTTATGAAGCGATTTTGACGGAGGCGATCGAACTCAGCGAAGGCGCGATCGATCTGCCGCTGTGGAGCGATCCCCACGATCGCCCGCGCCAAAAAGTCAATCGACGTGGCAAACCGAGCGTTACGCAGTTTCGCAGACTGGATACGACGCGCCTTGAACTGCTCCCCATGACGGGGCGGACGCACCAACTGCGAGTTCACTGTGCGATCCGGGCTGGGCGTACCGATTTTGGGCGATACGGCTCTACGGCAGTCCCGCTGGGGATCGCTTGCACCTCCACGCTCGTGAACTGCATATTCAGCACCCAAGCGGGCACTGGCTGGAATTGCGATCGCCCGTGCCGTTTTAGCGAACGATCCGCAAATCCAAACGGTATCGCGCCCCTAAAAACGGGTGCAATTAGCGATCGATCGCTGACAATTCTAATAGCTGATTGCTCAGCGCAATCCAATCAGTCACGCTCAGATCTTCAGCACGAACTTGTGAATTCAGATTTAAGGATTCCAAAATTTCGATAAGGCGATCGCGCTCAATTACGCTTTGCAAATTATTTCGCAGCATTTTCCGTTTAGTCGCAAATCCCAGCCGCACCAGTCGATCGAGCCACTGCGGATCTTTCAGCGTCGGGTCGATCGGATGCGGCGTTAAACGCACAATGGCCGAATCCACTTTGGGCGGCGGATAAAATGCTTTGGCCGCAACGATCGACACCTGTTCACAGTTTGCCAACGCCTGAACGCGAACCGAAAGCGCCCCAAAATGACGCGATCCGGATTTTGCACACAGGCGATTTGCAACTTCAAGCTGAACCAGCAAAACGATCGATTCAAACGGTCGCGGATTGGGTCGAGCGATCGTTCCCAGCAGCTTTTCTAGAATCGGTCCCGTGATGTTGTAGGGAATATTGGCAACGACTTTGTTGGGCTGCTGAAACTTAGGAAAATCTTTCAGAAGCGTGTCGAGATCGATCGCCAAAAAGTCGCTTTGCAGCAGCAAAAAGTTCTCGATGTCGCCCAGTTTTTTGCCAATAACTGACACAAATCGCGATCGATTTCGACGGCAACAACGGCTCCGGCGCGATCGAGCAGTTGCCGAGTCAAAACGCCTTGGCCGGGACCAATTTCCAGGACGCGATCGGACGAGGATAAATTGGCAGATTCAACAATGCGATTCAGCGCTTTTTCGCTGCGTAACCAGTGCTGACCAAATTGTTTGCGGGGCTGAGGCATGAAGGCGATCGCAAAAAGGGCTAACCACCATTCTGCCTCAACCCAATTCGCCTTGCTCAACCAAACCAGCTTGAAGGGGCAAGCGTTGACGAAACCATCTGCGGCAAATGGCGCACTGCCCATTCAGCATCTTCTTGAAAAATTTGGTGAATGCCTTGATGAATCAGCGCCTCAATTTGCAATCGCTCTTCGATCGACGGACAAAAAACTCGCGAATTAAAAATTTGTTTCTGACTCAACAACGGCA
>JAAUTJ010000350.1 GCA_012031475.1 Leptolyngbyaceae cyanobacterium SM1_3_5
GATGGCTGGCAGGCTTACCAGGCTTCAAGCCGCGAATGCCCGAAAGTGAGCGATCGCTCGACATCTGCTTAATGAAAAGCACGAAGCGAAAGGGTGGAAGAGCGGGGGTGCGTGGAATTTAAGAAGCTCACTTACACCGCGAGCTTGAGCAGAGATGAAGACGGCAACTGGCAATTTAACAAGACCGCTAACTTCTTGAAAGCGTACGAGGGTCGTAAAGTCATCATCCTGTACAACCCGACCAATATTGTTTACATTCTTGTCTATTCTTTGGAGGAGAATGAGCAGCCAGGTGAGTATTTGGGCACAATTCGAGCCAGAGATGTGCAGGAAGAACGATTGTCTTTAAGAGAGTGGGAAGCTCGCAAGAAAAAGATGCGAAACGAAGGCAAAGCGATCGATCAATCCTCGATTCTGGCTGAGCAGCGCGATTCGTATAACGACTCGATCAAGCAAGCCAAAACGACGCGACAACGCCGCACGAGAGAAAGTATGCGGCTGACCAAAGCTTCTCCACATTCTGACAAGGTTGTGGAACTCCACCCCCCAAAAGCTGCTTCAGCAACTCAAACCAAGCCCAAGCGGTCAAAGCCCAGAAAAGTTGAATCTCCAATCGAAACTTCTGCGTCAGAGCCATTAGAATTAGTGCAGGAACAATCTGAAGTTCAGGTGAAGCCTGCACTGTATGTTGTTTCTAATTGGAATGAGTTTATCGAAGACCGTTGGTAAATCCTTATGAGCCAATCCAACCTCGCCGTTCAACCGCCTGATGAAGCTCACTCTTCCCAGCAGCCAGTGCCAGCGGGAGCACGATACCGTTCCGGGAGCGCTTCGCGATCGCCACAAGCTGCTGCAACTGTTGCTGTACCCAAGTTAGGCAAGCAAAAAGAGCGATCGCCCCAGCAGCAAGCAGAAATTGAAAGGATTCGGCAAGTTGACCCCTTTGTTGGAGTGGCACGAGACGAGGAGTTATTCACACAGCTAAACGATTGGCGTGATCTTGGCACTTGTGCCCGCATCATGACAGCCGATCGCCTGGGAATAGCGAAATCCTTAATTTTTTACTTAGAAAACAACATCCGGCGCAAAGGTGGTTTGTTGCTCACTCCCGCTCCGGTTGCTTACGTTGAGATTGAACAGAACGGCAGTCCAACTGATTTGTTCTTGTTGATTTTGGCGTTTCTAGTCAATCCGCTCGGTTTTGGATCATTGCGGCAGTTGCGGCCAGCGTAGCTGATCCGTTCCGGATCGCGCACTTGGGGAACTCTCAAAGATCGTAAGGTCAAACAGTTGATTGTCAACAATGCTGACGTACTTTCATTTGCTGCGTTGCATGAACTAATGCGAATTCATGAGAAGCTTAAAATTTCAGTTGTTTTAGCAGGCTCTCCTTACCTTGATAGTCTGCTTGAGCCAAAAGCGCACAAGAAGCAGAAATACATTCCAATTCACAACACTTTTCTCAAATATCATCCCTACAGTTTGCTCAGTAGAGATGATTTGAAAACTGCAATTGAAGCGTGGGAGGGAAGTATAGGGTGGGACAAACCCTTGAATCTTCACCAAGATCAGGAGATTGTTAACGTCCTATATGGTGCTTGTCAAGGACAGCTTGAACCACTTTACGAGAATTTGCGTGATGTTGCGACCTGGAGAGTCGATCATCCAAAAGCTCAAATCAATCATCTCAATGTTTCTAATGCTTTGGGTCTGTGTGATCAACCGATCGCCAAGCTGTAGAAGCGATCGCGCTAGTTTTGCTGCATTCAGTGACGAGAATGACTGAGCCAATGGAAGGCGAGGAAATCCCTCGCTCAATTGTCTATCTTGCTCCGCATGAGGGCGAAAGTATCAGCCACTATCTGGGACGGTGGTTTCGGCAAGATGTGGTTCAAGCCGATAGTTTCAGCGTGGGTGGCAGGCTGAGGCTGGGTAAAATCTTGCTCAGATGGGAGAAGTTTTACTTCAATCCGCCCCCAAGCTCAACAGAAATCGCAAAACTGGCAAAGCTGATCGACTTAGAAACTGAGCAGTTGATGCAGATGTTTCCACCGGAGGGTGAGTCGATCGACCCGCACCCCATTCGGCTCTGTGCCGCCTGCTATGGTGAGGCTCCCTATCATCGGATGCAGTGGCAATGGCAGTCGATCGATCGGTGCGATCGCCACCGCCTGATTTTGCTCACGAAATGTCCGGGTCACAAGTGCGCTGCTCCTTTTCCCATTCCTTCCGAGTGGCCGACCGGAAAGTGCCAGAAGTGTGGGATGTCGTATCGCAAGATGGTGAAATATCAAAAGCCTGGTTGACACTCAACAACGACGCGCTTGAGGCGGACGGTGTGAAATTGGTAGCAAGCTTGCAATTGTAATTTTTCGGCTAATTACGGTAAAGTTCGCGGAGAACGGGAATGCTGGGTAGAAGGACAAACTAAGCTGCAATGACTTCAATCCTTCTCCCTTTGGCATGACTGTACGATTTTCGCTTGCTCCTGGTGCTGTGGTTGCCTGCCGCGATCGCCATTGGATTATTCTGCCCTCGGCTAATTCTGACCTAATTTGCCTGCGTCCGCTCAGCGGCAGTGAAGATCAAATTTGTGGACTCTACTCGCCTCTAGAACTCGAAACACTCAAGCCTTCCCAGTTTCCCAGCCCGCTCGCGGCTGCCGTTGGAGACCACACCGCCGCTCAACTGCTGATGGACGCAGCACGGCTGAGTTTGCGGAACGGGGCAGGGCCGTTTCGCTGTTTAGGGCGGCTCTCAGTGCGGCCTCGCCCCTACCAGATCGTGCCGCTGCTGATGGCGCTGCGATTAGAGACGGTGCGAATGTTGGTGGCAGATGATGTTGGGATTGGCAAGACGATCGAAGCTGGCCTGATTGCGCGAGAACTGCTCGATCGCGGCGAAGTCCAGCGAATGGTCGTGCTGTGCCCTCCGCATCTGTGTGACCAGTGGCAGAAGGAATTGCAGGAGAAGTTTCACATTGATGCGGTTGTGGTGCGATCGGGTACGGCTAGCAAGCTAGAGCGCAATCTGCCCAGCGGTCAGCATCTCTTTGGCTACTACCGTCACTTGGTCGTGAGTTTGGACTATGCCAAGTCCGAAAAGCGGCGATCTAGCTTTTTGACGCACTGCCCAGATTTGGTGATTGTCGATGAAGCGCATACTTGCGCTCAACCGGGTCGTCAAAGCACGACTCAACAGCAGCGGCATCAACTGGTGCGGCAGATTGCCGAGAAGCGCGATCGGCATTTGCTGCTGTTAACGGCAACGCCTCACAGCGGCTTCGAGTCTTCGTTTCTCTCACTGCTGGGACTGCTGCAACCGGAATTTGAACAGCTTGATTTGGCGCATTTAGCCGAAGTCGATCGTGCCCAGCTTGCAAGTCATTTTGTGCAGCGGCGGCGGGCAGATGTGAAGCGGTGGTTGGGAAATGACACGCCGTTTCCAGAGCGCGACTTGATTGAGCAGCCCTATCGACTGTCATCCGCGTACCGATCGCTGTTCGATCAGGTGTATGACTTTGCACGCGGATTGGTGAAGACGACAACGGCAGAAATGAGCTACGCCCAGCGGCGCGGACGGTATTGGTCGGCGTTGGCGTTGATTCGGTGCGTGATGTCTTCTCCCGCTGCGGCAGTCGCGACGTTGGGGAAGCAGATTGGAAATCGGGAGGGCGGCTTTTCAACGCAGCCCGAATTAGACGAAGATTTGTTGGGTCGCTATGTGCATGATCCGATCGAGCAGGAGCAGGTGACAGACGCGCAGCCGACGATCGCCGTTGAACAGGCTCAGGCGGAGCGGCGCAAGCTGCGATCGTTTGTGCAGGCGGCAGAGAAGCTGTACGGCGAGTCGGATGCGAAGTTGCAGGCGGCGACCGCAACGGTAACGAGCTTGGTCAAAGACGGATTTGCGCCGATCGTCTGGTGTCGGTACATTGCGACGGCGAATTATGTGGCAGAAGCGCTGAAGCAAAAGTTGGAGAAGAAGGGCAGTCAAATTCGCGTGATTGCGATTACGGGCGAGCAGTCGGAAGATGAGCGCGAAATTCGATTGGCTGAACTGACAACCTTTCCGCAGCGCATCCTGGTGGCGACGGACTGCTTGAGTGAGGGAGTGAACCTGCAAAATCATTTTTCGGCTGTGTTGCACTACGATTTGCCCTGGAATCCGAATCGGCTGGAGCAGCGTGAAGGGCGGATCGATCGCTACGGACAAACGGCGGCGATCGTCAAGAGCTATTTGCTTTACGGCCAAGACAATCCAGTGGATGGAGCCGTGTTGGATGTGTTGATTCGCAAGGCGGTGCAGATTCATAAGACGCTGGGGATCACCGTGCCTGTGCCGATCGATAGCGCAACTGCATCGGAAGCGGTCTTCAAGTCGCTGTTCGATCGGGCAACGGATGCTGAGCAGTTGTCGCTCCTCAATTTGCTGGATGATGCGACGGCGATCGATCAGGTTCACAAAAGCTGGGATCGGGCAGTCAAGCGGGAGAAAATTAGCCGGACTCGATTTGCTCAGCGATCGATCAAGCCGGAAGAAGTTGAGCAGGAGCTAATTGAGTCTGACCGAATTTTGGGTGATGAGCAGGATGTGGAGCGGTTTGTACGGTCGGCCTGTGAGCGGCTTGGCAGTTCGCTGGTGAAGCAAAAAAACGGCTGGCTGTTGAAGTCGCCGCCGGAAGCCGTGCGATCGATTTTGGGCGATCGATCGCGCCTGTTGTCGTTCACCACGCCAACGCCTGAAGGGGTGGAATATGTAGGACGCAATCATCCGCTGGTGGAACGGCTGGCGAGCTATCTGCTAGAGAATGCGCTGGAAAATTCGCAAGACCCGATCGCGGCTCGCTGCGGGTTCACCGTCACGGATGCCGTTGAGAAGCGAACGACGCTGTTGCTTTTGCGGCTGCGGCATTTGCTGGAGGGAAGTGGCGATCGCTCTTTATTGGCAGAAGAATGTCTAGTAGTGGGTTTCACAGGATCGCCCGCAGATCCGCTGTGGCTGGAACCAGAGGCGGCGATGAGTTTACTTCAGCAGGCAAATCCGGTGGGCGATCGACCGCTGGCACTCAAGCGCATGGAGATTGAGCAAATGTTAGGACGGCTAGATGAGTTGAAGGAAGAACTGGAGTTTTTGGCACAGCAGCGATCGCAAGCTCTACTGCAATCACATCGGCGGGTTCGATCGATTACCCAAGAAGGACAAATTCGCGTCAAGCCACACCTGCCGATGGACATTTTGGGCGTGTATATCCTTCAGCCTGGACAGGCTCCACAGTGATGCCCTTGAACCAGGAAATCAATTTCCTGGCTGAAAGCGAAAGTCAGTTAAAACTGACTCAAACCATTGGCAGCAACTCATTTGAATGAGTTTTAGCTTTAAGCCGGAACTTTAGCTCACGGCAACGTTTGAGATGTGCCCCGACGATTTGCGGGATTCACTGAATTTGCAGGGCGATCGCAATTCTGCCATCTCTGCTGTCGAAACTAGAAATACGAGAAATTCATCAGTAGTGCAGTCTTCTACATCAAACTTTTAACACTAGTGTCCGTGTAGACGACATTCAGCTGGGAGATTGAAACGGGGTGATTGCTTGTCGCAGTTTGAAGCTGTTTCGAGCGAATTTGTCCTGTCAAATTTCTCGATCGCAGTTTCATCCGCAAAGCTATGGTTGTTGCATCCGATACGCTGTCAGGCATTCAGATTGAAGGAAATTTGATTGCGTCAGATTAATTGCATTGATTGCGGGTGGTTTTAAGGGGCAGTCGAGCGAAGATTTTGGGCTCGAGTCGGGCTGAGAAGCTGGCGGA
>JAAUTJ010000351.1 GCA_012031475.1 Leptolyngbyaceae cyanobacterium SM1_3_5
ATCAAATTGCTCAAACAATGCCTCAATCAAGTTCTGCTGCGTCAATTGTTTGCGAAACAGCCACACCGTTGTCGCATCGGGGGACTTCATCGGCCAGTCCCAAGCCGAGAAACTGCATGAATGACAAGCGGTCACTCACTGGGTACTCTAATTCTTCATCGCTGATGTTGTACAACTGCTGCAACACCAAGAGCTTAAACATCACAATCACATCGATTGGTTTACGTCCTGCCTGGCTTTTGCGCGGTTTATCATGAACCCCATCAAGCAACGAGCGAAACGTCTCCCAAGGAACAATCTCATTGAGGCGAACCAGTAAATCCTTCTTTGCATTGAGCTTGCTTTGACGTGTTTCCCAATCCCAAAAGCCTGGCTGTCTCATTGAACTGTACTCCATTACCTTCTATCTCTATGATCTCATACTTGTCTCAACTCAAGACAGCAGAAAATGAATTTTTCGAGGTGCCCTAGGGAAATCTTAGCAATTTAGAAAAACTTGCCCAATTAACAAGATGCGTTTGCCCTGGATATCTCCGAAGTAATATCGGAACAATTAGTACAGCACTCACTCGCTCAGTGCGGAGGTTTAGTTTCATTCAAGCTAGCGATGCATTGGTGAAGATGATGATTAAACTGCTCCTTTTCCTCAGCGCTAAATGCTGAGAAGGCACGGGCTTCGATCTGTTCGGCGATCTGCTCACCCTTTTGCAACAGCAATTCACTTTGAGGGGTGAGATAGGTTTTCACCACTCGCCCAGTTGCCGCTTCTCGCCGGGTAATTAACTGCGCTTTTTCTAGGCGTTGCAGCATGGTCGCAACCGCTTGGGGTGTAACTTTCACCAGTCGCGCAATTTCTGCTCCTGATGCGCCAGGGTGATCGCGCAACTGGCGCAGGGTATCCCACTGGGCTAGACCTAAACCAAACTCAGACAGGGCTGTTTCAAAGGCAGCATTCAGCGCTAACATCGTTTGCTCCATGTTGAGTACGGTTTGATAGCGCAGTGGGCGATCGGATGGCTTCCGGGGCGTTGACAAGGCTGATAACCAGTGACGAATTGATTCAACTTCATTTTAAGTTTATATCAACAGGTTGACATATCTGAATCAATATGTTTATATCAATATGTTGATTCTAATGCTCCATCCTAGCCTGCTGGGGTGAAGCCGTGTTATTCACTCCTCAGGCTTTTCTTCGATGATGAGTCAGCTTCTATCAAAACCGCCGAAACGGTGGACAATCGCGCTGGTTGCTGCGGCAACTGTAATCACGGGTGCATCGGTTTATTACGGATTTTCTCAACTTCAGCCCTCTGAACAAGCTCCACCAGTTGCCCCTCAAGTGCGACAAGTCGCGGCGCTCGGTCGTCTAGAGCCAGTCTCAGAGATCGTCCGAGTGTCAGTTCCAGTGACGCTGAATAACGATCGCGTTGCCCAACTGCTCGTCGATCGCGGCGATCGCGTCCAAGCCGGACAGGTGATTGCGATTTTAGCCAGTCGCGATCGCCTGCAAGCCGCTCTGTTGGAGGCGCAAAAGCAAGTCAGCGTTGCTCAAGCCAGTCTGGGTCAAGTTCAAGCGGGAGCTAGACAAGGCGCGATTGCTGCCCAGCAAGCGGAGATTCGTCGTTTGGAAGCAGAGCGTCAAGGCACTGTCGCGGCGCAGGTGGCAACTGTCGATCGATTGGCATCCGAACTGAGAAACGCGGAAACCGAGTCCAGCCGCTATCAATCTTTATTTGAGCAAGGAGCCGTCTCCGCCTCCTTGCGCGACAGCAAACGGCTGACCTTTGAGACCGCGCAGCGCAGTTTGCAAGAAGCTCAGGCGGTACTGCAACGGACTCAGACTACCAGCCCGCAGGAACTGAATCGAGCGAGAGCAACCCTCAGTGAAATTGCAGAAGTGCGGCCAACGGATATTCAGGCAGCCGAGGCAGAAGTGGAGCGATCGCAAGCAGCGGTCAAACAGGCCGAGGCCAATTTAGCGGAAACCTACATTCGTGCCCCAATTGCAGGTCGGGTCTTAAACCTGCTTGCCAAAGCCGGAGAAGCTGTTGGCACGAGCGGCGTGGTGGAACTGGGACAAACCGATCGGATGGAAGTTGTGGCAGAAGTTTACCAAACTGATATCAGCAAAATTCGAGTCGGACAGTCAGCGACCATTACCGGAGAATCTTTCGCGGGCGAAGTCGTTGGTACGGTTCATCAGGTCGGGCTTCAGGTCGTTCAACAGCAAGTTTCTAGCAGCACACCGGGGAAACCTCGATCGCCGCGTGATCGAGGTGCGAATTCGCCTTGACCCAGAAAACAGCGAACGAGTTGCGAATCTGACGAATTTGCAGGTACAAGTCGCAATCCAGCTACCGCTCACGACACCTTAATTTATGTTTCGCAAACTGCTTAAAAAAACGCCGCTCGCTTGGCTTCAGGTGACGCGAGAAAAACAACGTCTGGCTGTGGCACTCGCGGGAATTGCCTTTGCAGATGTGTTGATGTTTGTTCAGCTTGGCCTCAACGAAACGCTTTATGATTCGGCGGCGATCGTGCAAAATGCACTGCAAGGCGATCTGTTTTTAATCAATCCCATTTCAGAGGCGCTTCAGTCAGTTAAATCATTTCCCAGAGAACGACTTTATCAAGCAGCAGGAGTGGATACGGTTGAATCCGTCACCTCGATCTACATGGGGCGAGCAAATTGGCGCAATCCCCAGCAAACTCAACGGGAGCGGACGGTTTTAACGATTGGCGTTAATCCAGCTCAAGAGGTGTTTACGATACCAGGAATCCAACAGCAAATTGACCAGTTGAAGCCGTTAAATCGCGTCATCTTCGATCGCGCTAGCCGAGCTGAATTTGGCGATATTGCCACGCTGTTTGAGGAGTCGAACCCACTTTCGGTTCAAATCAACGATCAGCAACTTTGGGTCGCAGGTCTATTTACAATGGGCGTCTCGTTCGGCGGAGATGGCACGATGATTACCAGCGATTCTACATTTTTGCGGTTATTTCCCGATCGCCAACCCAATCAAATCGACATTGGTTTAATTAAGCTAAAACCCGGAGCGAATCTAGAACAAACTCAAGCCCTTCTTAAATCTAATTTGCCCGCTGATGTACTGATATTAACTCGCACTGAGTTTGGCGATCGCGAAAAGCAATATTGGTCAAGCAGTACGCCGACTGGATTCATTTTTGGGTTTGGAACAGTGATTGGTTTTGTGGTTGGCATTGTGATTGTGTACCAAATTCTTTACTCTGACGTGTCCGAGCATTTATCGGAGTACGCCACCTTAAAAGCAATGGGCTACAGCGATCGATTTTTGGTCGGAATTCTGATTCAAGAAGCACTTATCCTCGCGGTACTTGGGTTTATTCCCGGATTTTTACTTTCAACAGGTTTCTATGTCATTGCAGCCCAAGCAACGCTTTTACCGATCGGCATGACTGCAAGCCGTGCCGTTTTCGTTTTGGGATTAACCATCGCGATGTGTACCATTTCGGGCGGCGTGGCGATGCGGAAGTTATCAGCGGCTGATCCGGCTGATATTTTCTGAGGCACGTTTGCCATGAATGCCGAGATTGTCACACAGATTATCCAAATGATTTTGCTCCCACTGTAATGGTTTCAACCTGTACATTAATTCAAAGTGGTGTGTTAGGACGTTACAGCAACGTGGGCACGCGCATCCGCTCGCTCACTCGTGAACGGGCGGAGTTTCTATCAACCAACGAGATGCCAGTTGAATGGTGTCAAGCAGGGCTAACTACAATCGATGGGCAACTGCTACATCTATCGCGTCGGCATCGTTTAATTCAAAAAGCTGTTTTAACGCTTTACAGCGCAGTTTTGGCTTTTCTGTTTTCGATGGTCGCCATTGCGATCGCCCAAATGCTGAATGGGGTCTCGATCGCAATGGCAGCTTTGGTCTTATTTCTACTGGGAACAGGGCTATTAGTCATTGGCGTTGTTTTAGCTGCTTTAGAAGTCCGCATTTCCCATCAGGCGGTGCAGGCCGAGATGAAATGGGTGATGACGCTAATGAAAACTGCACTTAATTCACCTCCCGCTTCGCTTCAAGACGCCATTTTGATGTTGCTTCAAGAAGCTCCTCAAACTAAACAGGAGTTAAGCGATCGGTTGCAGCGATCAATTCCCGTAATCACCCAATCCTTACGCGCCCTGCTTGCTCAAAGAAAAATTAAGCGAAGGCAGCTTGCCACCATCACTCAATACTGTCTAACTCATGATGCGTAATCAAGGAAACCCGCTGTGATTCAATCTTGGAAGCCTGCTCAAACTGACTCAAATCCGGTGATTGTTGCGAGTCACCTGAACCACTATTTCGGGGAAGGTGAGCTACGCAAGCAAGCTTTGTTTGATATTAACCTAACAATTCATGCTGGAGAAATCGTGATTATGACTGGGCCATCAGGCTCCGGAAAAACGACTTTGTTAACCTTGATGGGCGGATTGCGATCGGCGCAGGAGGGTAGTCTGCAAATCTTGGGACAGGAAATTCGTGGAGCGGCTAAGCAGCAGTTGATGCAACTGCGGCGAAAAATTGGCTACATTTTTCAGGCACACAATTTGCTCACCTATCTGACTGCAAAGCAAAACGTGCGAATGTCGTTAGAACTGCACGATGAGAAATACGAATCGCAAAATATTGATGCGATCGCAACCGAAATGCTAACCGTTGTGGGACTCAAGCCGCGCATTGACTATTACGCGGACAGCCTTTCGGGTGGACAAAAACAGCGCGTGGCGATCGCTCGTGCCTTGGTGAGCCATCCTCAAATCGTGTTGGCTGATGAACCGACTGCCGCCTTGGATAAAAAATCAGGCCGCGATGTGGTGGAAATTATGCAAAGACTGGCAAAAGAACAAGGCTGCACGATTTTACTCGTCACACACGATAACCGCATTTTGGATATTGCCGATCGCATTGTCTACATGGAAGATGGTCGATTAGCCGACCGCCCCGATGCCGTTGCTGCGCTGGAATAGGTTCAATGTCAACTGCATTTCAATCCACGTGAGGATTCATGATTTCCTATCAAAAACTACCCCAATGGCTCAAAATCACCCTGCCCTTTCCCCTGATTTTTCTTAATGGCTGGCTGATCCTTCTGCTTTGCCAATACTTGCAGCCTGTGTCGAGTATTGTCCTGGCCGCCTGTTTGATTGCCTTTCTCTTAGATTATCCGATCGCCTTTTTAGAGCAGCGAGGATTGCGACGAATTTGGGCGATCGGGCTGGTTCTGCTGCCAGCATTTGTGTTAATCAGCGTACTGGGTTTGGGGCTTTTGCCGATCGTCTTTGAGCAATTGCAAGAGTTTGGCAACCGCCTACCTGCTTGGCTAGAAGAAGCGCAGAAGCAGGTTCCTAAGCTGAGTGAAATTGCCATCTTTCAAAACCTTCCGATCGATCTCAACAGCTTGACGGCAGACTTAAGCAATCAGATTTCCAGAACACTACAATCTGCATCGAGCCAGGTGATTGATTTAGCCTTTAGTGCGATTAATAGCGCTTTGAATCTTCTGTTAATTTTGGTGCTAACGATTTTCTTAGTGTTCACTGGCAAGCCGCTGTGGAATGGGCTGCTCACTTGGTTGCCTGCTCCTTGGAATGCTCAAATTCAAGAGGCACTGCGGCAAAGCTTTCAGGGATATTTTGCAGGGCAAGCCACGATCGCCACGATTCAAAGCTTCGTACTCATGGCTGTGTTTTTACTCATGCAAATTCCATTCGGGTTGTTGTTTGGTTTAACCATCGGGCTTGCGAGTTTAATTCCCTTGTTGGCGAGTCGT
>JAAUTJ010000352.1 GCA_012031475.1 Leptolyngbyaceae cyanobacterium SM1_3_5
GTCGCAACGCACATGACCAATTCGCGGCTGACCGACCCGGAAGTGCTGGAATGGCGCTTTCCGTCTTGGTCGAAGAATTTGCGATTCGATCGAACAGCGGCGGAACCGGAGCGCATCATGGCGGGGCGGGAGTGATTCGGCGCATTCAGTTTCGCGAGGCGATGACGGCGGCAATTCTGTCTGGACACCGCCGGATTCCGCCGTTTGGATTGCAGGGCGGCGAACCCGGAGCGATCGGACGCAATGCAGTTCAGCGGCAGGACGGATCGATCGATCCCCTCCCCAGCAAAGCCGAAATCCAGATGCATCCGGGCGACACATTCATCATTGAAACGCCCGGAGGAGGAGGATTTGGGCGATCGAACCCGGAAAAATAGAGATTATCGAAACCCGCCTCCTCATGACGCCACCCCCGCTGATTCTGACGCTCAAGCTCGATCGCATCACGTTCAATCGCCTCAACGATTTGCGCCAGCGTCACTTTCCGCCCGCACGGAACTTTTTGCCCGCCCACATCACGCTGTTTCATGCGCTTCCGGGCGATCGCGCCGAGTCGATCGAGTCGCATCTAGAAACGGTTTGTGCCGAGACGGAATGGATGAAGCTGAAATTTCCGACTGTGCGATCGCTCGGCAGAGGCGTTGCGGCTGAAATTGATGCGCCAGATTTGTTGCGCCTCCGTCAGCGATTGGCGATCGACTGGCAAAGCTGGCTGACGCGCCAAGACCAGCAGAAATACAGGCCGCACGTGACGATTCAAAATAAGGTTTCACCGGAGGAGGCGAAACAGTTATATCAGGAATTGGCGGCAAGCTGGGAGCCGATCGAGGCAATCGGGGAAGGTTTGCTGCTGTGGCGCTATTTGAGTGGACCTTGGGAGCTAGCGCGTGAATTTTCGTTTGCCAAATCTGATTCTTTTTAATCAATGTGAAGTAGCAGAAACGGTCGAATTCATATCACTTTTGTAAGAAAACTTTAAGCGAATCTGCCAAGAGATAGAGTGCGTTCAGTGGCCTTATGCTAGCAAGCTCATTCTTCAGGTCGATACGAGGCGATCGACTATCAAGCTATAAAAAGACATTCGTGATTTCTCCGATACAAAGCTTGGAGGTAAACCCCTAAATGTCTATGCGATCGACTCTATCTAAACTGCGTCCACTGCGCTTTTTGATGGCGGCTTTTGTTGCCACCATTGTATTTTTCACCTACGCATTTCCGGCCTTGGCAATCAGCGCTCCCAAGAGCGATCCCCGCGAAGGCGAAGCCCCCATCAACGATATTTACGAGCTTTCTGAAGATGCGCTCAAAGGTGGTCCTCCCGGATTGGAAGCCACCAGCAAGCCCGCAAATCAAGGCTTGAATGAAGTTCAGGCAGACGCGGATGCGGAAAAAATGGTGACAACTGAAGACTCGAAAGAAGCCGTGACCGCGCAAGATCAAGTCGAAAAGGTGCTTGAACGCATTACGGGTAAAGACTAGGCGCGATCGGTTTCTCAACCATCACAACCTCAAATAACACAGTAAGGTCAGGGATTGCTCAGCATTGGCATCCCTGATTTTTTATGCGGCATTAATATGAGCGGTAGTAGTTGTTGACTATGTAGTAACCGTTGATTAGAAAAATACTCACCCCCAATAAAAAATATAAAACAACTGCGCCAAATAGCAGTTTGCCGATTCGCCTGCGGGACGCGATCGCACCCAAATAGAAAAAATAGCAGCTAAACCCAACCCTAACACCAATCAACCAGTAAGCTAAATTTTCGTTGAATCAATTGCAGTTCAGAAATGAATCCATCTGGAAAACCCAGCAGGTAAATGAAATTCGGCATAGGCAAAAAAGGCGATTCGCCAAACTTATACTTCCGCTAAGATAAGCCATAGTTTGCTTTCCATTCATGATGAATTCGATCGACTAATTGAAACTTAAAAAATTGCTTCGCTGCAACCCAAATTGACAATCAAAATCCTTTCAAGCTACCTGTCCAAATCAGCAAAGGCAAGCTTGCCAGTTTACTTACTGACAGGCAACGGGTTAGCCTGTTTGGGCAACCCCTGAACTGCGATCGATGCCTGACTCCCCACTCCGCCGCTATGCCAATGCCCAACTGAGGCGCGTTCTGACGCAGATGGATCGCGACCCAAATTCGCCTACGTTTGGCTGTTTCGATCGCAACTATTGGCACTACAAAATCCGCGATTTTCCCTCATCGATTTTGCAGCAGGGCGTGTCTGCACTTGATGCGATTCGGCGCGGCGATCTGCTGGCGGATGTTCAACCCGAAACGATCGAATCGTGGTGCATTGCCGCTGTGAATGCGCTAGCGCGACAGGTCGATCGATCCGGTGGCGTCGATGAATATTATCCGCTTGAGCGCAGCTATCCCGCCGCCGCCTTTGGCCTGTATGCCGCTGGTCGCGTGTTGACGCAGTGGCCTTCGCATTTGCAGGAGGTGATCGATTGGCAACCGCTGAAGCGACTGGCCGAACATCTGGCCGATCGCGTCGAGTCAAAAGCGATGAATCAGCAGGCGGCGGGCTTGGCGGGCTTGGCACTGGCGGCAAAACTGTCGCTGATTTCGCCGGAACGAGTGAAGCCTCATGCCGATCGCCTCTTCGCCGCCCAGCACCCGGAAGGCTGGTTTGATGAATACGGCGGCCCCGACTTTGGCTATCTGGCCGTGACGCTCGACGCTTTGACCGACTATTACGACGTGACGCAGGACGATCGCGCCCTCGAAGCGATCGATCGCGCCGTCAATTTCCTCTCGCGCTTGGTCGGCGCAGATGGCAAATTGCCCTCGACGCTCAACTGTCGCAACACCGATTACGTCGTCCCTTACGGCTTGGTGCGGGCGGCCAGTCGCAATCCGATCGCTTCCTGGCTGGTCGAAACGCTGTTCGCGAATCCGGATGAGCCGGATCATTTTCTGTGGGCAACGGACGATCGCTATCACTGCCACTACATCTACGCCAGCGTCGTTCGCAGTCTGCCCTACCTGGAAAAATGCTGCCGCCGCAAGCTCCTTCTGTGGAATCGGAAATCTGGCTGGAAGGCTGCGGCTACTGGATTGTTTGGAATCCTGCTAGAACTTGGACGGCTTACGTTGCGGCGAAAAAAGGCGGATTGGTGCGGATTCATCGGCAGGAAGGGGCGATCGTTGATCACGGCTGGCGGATTCACTCCGGCAAAGCTTCATGGACGAGCAACTGGTGGTCAGACGAGTGGAGCCTTGAGCAATCCGCCAACAGCATCCGCATCTCCGGCGCGTGTCAAGCATCTAAATTTCACGTTCCCACCCCGCTCAAGCATGGCGTATTGCGAATTTTGGCGAAACTGCTGGGCGATCGCTCATTCCCCTGTTGAAACAGCAAATGATTTTTCGGACAGGCAAAGCGCAAGGCGTCCAGTTCGATCGCACCGTCCAAATTTCCCCGAATGGCGTTGACGTGATCGATCGATTCGCCGCCGCGCCCGATGCGATCGCCACGCCCAGCCCCCGCCAAAATCTGCGTCACGTCGCCAGCGCGGACAGCTTCAGCCTGGAAGAATTGCAGCCCGGTTTGATTGAACCCGGAAGCTATCGGCTGAATCAGGCGATCGAAGTGCGCTCAAGCTGGCAGGACTCATGAAGCGCTTTCTCTCGCTGGTTGTCAGCTTGGCGATTTTGGCCGTCATTTACTGGCGAATTGACGTGCAGGGATTGGCGCGAGCGTTTGCCAATGGCGATCGCGCTTGCTGATCATCAGCCTCGGCATGGTAATTCCCCTCACCGGCATTAACGGCTTGGCGCTTGCAAATCCTCAGTCCCGGCAGGCTCGGCTGGGGCGAGTCGAATCGCCTGATTCTCGCCGCCTGTACGCTCAATATGGTGTTGCCCTCCAAAATGGGCGACATTGCCAAAGCGTACTTCATGCGTGACCGAGGCCAGCTTGATGGCGCACTATCGCTTTCGCTGGTCGTTTTTGAGAAAGCCTGCGATCTACTTTCTCTGCTGTTTTGGTGCGCGATCGGTCTGCTGATCTATCCGCGTCGCGACTGGCTGTTTGCGCTGATGACGTTTGCCGTTGTTGGCGGACTGGCGATCGGTCTGGGGTCGATCGCGTCTCGCCGCATTGCCCGCAGCGCCTTTCAGCTTGCCCACAAGATCATTGGCAAAAAGTTGGACAAGCTGCAAACCGCTTGGGAGGCGATGCACGACTATTTTTGGGGCGATCGCCTCCGTTTGTGGCAGGTCGCCAGCCTTTCCGTCTTCATCTGGTTTCTGCATCTCTTACAGATTTGGTTTTTCATCCTCGCTTTGAATGCGTGGACGCCGTTTCTCGCCAATCTTGCCCTGGCTCCACTGGCGATCTTGGCGGGACTGCTGCCGCTGACGTTTGCCGGAGTCGGAACTCGCGATGCCGCCCTGATTTTGTTCTACCAGCCGTATTTCGATGCGGCGACGGGGGCGGCGTTGGGGCTGCTGTGTACGTCTCGCTATTTGCTTCCCGCGATCGCTGGCCTGCCGTTTCTAGGCAACTACCTCAGCGTGATCCGACGCGAGAAACGCGCCTGATTCAAGCAACAATTGCCTTCTGGCTAACGCTTAAAACTTCCTGTCTTGCCCATGCGTCAGCAGCGAGGATGTCATCAAGGCTGGGGTTAGAGCGATTGTCGGACTGGTGGCGATCGCACACCTGCTCGATCAGGCGGGGAATATCCAAAAATCCGATTTGCTCGTTGAGAAACAGTTCAACCACCTGTTCGTTTGCGGCATTGAGAACGGCGGGCATCGAGCCGCCTGCGCGTCCGGCAGCGTAGGCCAACTGCATACAGGGATATTTGGCGTGGTCGGGTTCGCGGAAGGTAAGATCGCCTGCCTTAACCAGATCGAGCGGCTTCCAGTCGGTGAAGATGCGATCGGGGTACGACAAGGCATACAGCAAAGGCAATCGCATATCCGGCCAGCCAAGTTGAGCGAGAACTGAGGTGTCTTGAAGCTCGATCAGCGAGTGAATGATGCTTTGCGGATGGATGACGATATCAATCTGGTCGTAGTCTGCACCGAATAAATAGTGCGCCTCGATCACCTCTAAGCCTTTGTTCATCAATGTGGCTGAGTCGATCGTAATTTTGCGCCCCATTGTCCAGTTGGGATGCTTGAGCGCATCAGCCACCGTGACCGAGGCTAGCTGCTCGACGGGTCGATCGCGAAACGCCCCGCCCGAAGCCGTCAGCAAAATTCGCCGCAGTCCGCCCTCCGGTACGCCCTGGAGACATTGAAAAATCGCAGAATGCTCGGAATCGGCAGGCAATAGTTTAACGTTGTGCTTTTGAACGTAGGGGCAGGACAACGGGGCCACCTGCGATTAAGGTTTCTTTGTTGGCGAGGGCGATATCTTTTCCGGCTTCGATCGCCGCGATCGTCGGCAGAAGTCCCGCACAGCCAACGATCCCCGTTACAACCGCTTCCGAATCTCCGTATCGGGCGACTTCCACTACGCCTTCCGATCCGGCCAGCAAAATTGGTGGATTGTCGAGGTCAGCGATCGCCTCTTTCAACTGTGGCAAGGCATCCGGTTCACAAATCGCGGCAATCTGCGGGCGAAACTGCCGGATTTGGGCAGCGAGCATTTCGACGTTGCGGCCTGCGGCTAAGCCGACGATGCGGAATCGATCGGGATTTTGGGCAACAATGTCGAGCGTTTGCGTTCCGATCGAACCCGTCGAACCCAGCAGAGAAATCGCTTTCACAATTTGTTTAGAATTAGTGGCACTTCAGATCATAAGCTGCCGTGAGCGCATTGCTGGCGA
>JAAUTJ010000353.1 GCA_012031475.1 Leptolyngbyaceae cyanobacterium SM1_3_5
ATCCTAAAACAGTTAAATTGGATACAGAAATAAAAATTTCGTTCATCTTTTCGATCGTTGCTGAAGCGAGCAAAAAGACGGAAGTAGGGAAACCTCCCGAAGGAACGCGCCTCTGACCCACTCAACATTTT
The DNA here is from genome assembly GCA_012031475.1 of Leptolyngbyaceae cyanobacterium SM1_3_5. GTDB lineage: Bacteria > Cyanobacteriota > Cyanobacteriia > Elainellales > Elainellaceae > JAAUTJ01. The sequence continues at coordinate 132 of JAAUTJ010000353.1, forward strand.
TTCTGGAGGCGAGACTCATGAAATTCTATTATCGCGGTGCAAAATTCGGCTTTGATGGCGATTTGGGCGACTCAATCGCTGATCAACTCGATCAAGAAGAGCGCGATCGCGTCATCCGCCATGCTGACGGTCTGCCCGTGCCGCAGCCTGTGATGCGACGCAGCAGCCAAGGTTTGCCCCGTCCGCTGCCGATGCGGAATCGATAACGAACTCAGGAGCGGGCAAGCTCAAAATCTGGCTTTTCCGCTCCCATGCTTAAAAAATATTGACAACCCGGAATTCCAATGAAATCTCAGCGCAACGTTAGCAACATTCATCAGCAAAACATTCTTGACAGCCTAGAGCGTCGGCTAGATGCGGCTCGCGCTAAGGCGACACCCATCTTGTTAGTCAGCTAGAGCGCGAAATGCAGCAGTCTCGCGGTATGGCGAGCGCTCCGCTACCAAAGACGAATCCTCCTCATGTTTCCAACGTGGAAGTAAGCAAGCAGCACCGTCAAAATTTGCGTGACAACGTGCAGCGTCGATTGAATTCGGCTCGCGATCGCGGCGACCAAACCTTAATTCACCAGCTAGAGCGCGAACTTCAAGAGCTTGCCTAGCGGACAGTTTGAACGACAAGGCAAACGCCTGATATTGAGCCTCAGATGGAGCATTTCCAGCAGAGGCTCAATTTTTTTGACTGGGAGGATGTTTGGGCAGTCTGGTGAGTGGTGCGATCGGCGGTCGGGGCGAAGCAGTCGGCAATTGAACTCCTGGTGTATGCGAGAAATTGTCTGCCGACTGCTTCGCCCTTACGGCTTAGCTGCTGAGTGACTGGATTGCTGCGATCGCCCAGTATCCTATCGGCATCCTATCGGCGGCGCGTTTTGCTGACCATTTTGCGCGAGAAGCGTAGATTCAGTTCTTCTTGGTCTGCCCAGTCTTGCAGGATGCGGAAAAACGCTTGGCGATCGTCCATTTGCAAAACGGCGGTTTGGTCAGCAGTTTCGATCGCATACGGATAGCCGCCGCCGATAATCACTTCCGCCCGCACCCAGTCGAGAATCTGATTGTGACGATTCGCTTCATAAATCCACATCGGTAGTTCCAGACGGACAGGATAGCCGTCATGGAGTCGTGCGGAGATAGGTAAAAGCGACGCGATCGCACTGGTCATTGTAACTGTTCAAAATTCCGGCTCGCTGGCAGCGAAACAGCGGAGTACGATCGCCCCAGTTCATCGATCGATGAATCAGTTGCGCGTCGTGAATCGAGTTGGAGGCAGGCAGATCGAACAGGTGACGCAGCATGACGGCGAGGTCTTGCGCGTAAGTCGTGTCGATGTAGGCAACGAGGGCGACGCGGTGGCGTTCGCTGGCGGCGAGGAGCGATCGCAAGCAGTCTACATAAACTTGGCGCGTTTCCCCATCAAACGCTTCGGCAAAGGTGGCAACGAGAGAACCGTCGAGGAAAACTAAGACATCCTCGGCTCCGGCGTGGTCGTGAATGTATTCAATCAGCCGTTCAATTTCCATCTCGAAACGGCGCATACTGACGCGGCGATCGACGGGTTCTCCACTGTTTTTGGCCTGCAATTCTTGCGGCGTCATCACGTCAATGCGAATGTCTTTGCAGTAGCCGCCGTTCGGTAAATGAGCGTTTTCAAACCAGCCAATTTGCACCAGCGCGATCGGAATTGACAGATCTTTGCTGGGATAAATTTGCGATCCGTCTACAGCGAATGTGGTGATGTTGCCCAATCGATCGCGCACCCAATCAATGCTTTCTTCGCGATTTTGCCAGCTTAAACCGCAGGGCAAAATTAAGTTGGGTGCGTTTTCATATTCTTCTAACGGTCGCGCTCCCAAATCGGTTGGATGCTTGAGCAAGAGTTCTGCAAGTTCTTCCGGCCAAAGGTCGCAGAAACGCTCGATCGCGGTTCGATAGCGCTGCAAATCTCGCAGTGCTTCAGAGTTAAATGCAGAAAAATCTTGGCGTTTGGCGTTGAGGATGTCGCGAATTTGAGAGGATTTAATCGGCATGGCGGCGATGAGCGAACGTAGTACAAATATACAGTTCGATCGCACTTTTTGCCACACAATTTTTCTGGCTATTTCTGTTTGTGAAGTTGCAGCGCCTATCAGCCGTCACGCTATTTTGCGCTGGCATCACTTTAGTTGCAGAAAACCTGGAATCTCCCTCATTCGTCGCTTTCACTAACGTAATTTCTGCAAGGCGCTCTGTGGTTCGATCGAGCCTCAATTAACGCAAACTGAGGAAGAAATTTGGAAATTGAGCCTCAATGCTAGGCAAAGCGATCGCTTTCAGCTTTTACTCAAATTTCTTCCATCTTCAGAGCGATGAATGAGGGTAGTCCCCTCTATCACTTTGAAGATGGAAGAAATTTGGAAAAGCCCGCCTAGCTTGCCTTTTCTGCTTTATTTTCTGGACTAGAATTAGCCGAGAATTTGCTGCTTGATGCGGCTGATTTCTTGCGAAAGTTCTTGCCGCTTACCGCTGGTGAGCAAATAGCGATTCACAAACCAAACCGTGTAGCCCAATCCAATCATTTCAAACAGCGGCGTCAACAGCGGAATGCTGTTGATTGTGCCGATCAAGGCGCTGAGAACGCGAATCCCAAGCAGAGCAACAAAAATCCAGCCCAGCGTCGCCATCAATGAGCCATTTTGACGGAAGAAGCGACCGATGTATTCCGGCAAATCCGCAATGGTGTCGGTGGCGCTTTCAACAACTTTTCGCCAGGTCGCCGTTTGAGAGCTTTCAGTATCTAGAGAGACGCGCATTTCGGTGGCGGGTTCGCTCACGAGCAGTTCCGTACCGGATTCGTTGTTTGTCATTTGTGCAGTCACGATTGATTTACCTCTTAGATTTATAGTGGATTTTTAAAAGCGGCTGGCAATTTTGAATGATTAGACTTCTCAATTGCCAGCCCAAAGTCTGCCAGCCCAAAGTCAAATCAAAATTAGCGCCGACCGTGCAGCCACTTGGCCGCGATCGCGCCCATCACCGCGCCCACAACCGGATTGCTCAAAAACTTGAGAATTCCGGGCTGGTCGGCCAGCACATCCTGAAAGATGTCGGGGTGATTGTGATAGGTAAAAGCCGCCAGCTTGCTAACATCATCCGCATTCATCCGGCTGGCGTGATGCGTGGACAGGCCAAGCTGCTTTTCCAGATCGCGCTCTTTCAATCCGCGATGCTCAAGCTGCTTGATGAATTCCCGCGCCACATCATCGCGTTCGCGGGGGCTGATTTGGGCGATCGCCTTTTGCAGTTCCGGCTCCATTTGCTGAGTCGGAATCGCGTTCGGATGCAGATTGCGTCCGAAGATCTGCCGCCGTTCTTCGCGGCTCGATCGCTGCGCGAAATCATCAAAGTTTTCGTAGTTCGATCCTTCCGGATCGCCCAAAGATTCAGTGTTTCCCTTTGCCAAATCGTTCATGATCTGACGTTTGTATTGATCGCTACTAGCCATTTCTTCAACCTCTATCCATCAACTGTTTGGACAATTCGAGTTAACTCTTGGGAGCTTCGTACTCAACTTGCTGCGTGGCGTTGTTGTATTGTGCGGTCAGAATCAAAGTTTTATCTGGGGCATACATTCTGACGGTCAGATCGCGATCGGGAAAGTTTTGCCGAAAGCTTTGCGCCACCGATCGAGCCAGCGATCGCACTTCGGTTGGCTTGACTTTGCGATCGATCACAACGCCGACTTGATTGCCATCGCGCACATAGGCATCTGTCACCAAATCCTTGCTCGACTGCACCAGCCAATCGCCATAAGCTTGGCCTGCCGGAGTTGTGCCGCGCTCAATGCCCGATGGCGTACCGCCCAATCGAGGCTGCTCGATCGTCGGGGTTGAAGCTTGAGTTGCGCCTGCACAAGCCGAAGTCGTCAGCAAAACCACACCCAAGCAGAATGCAATAATTAGCCGACGAAACTGTTGAAAAAGCTGCATTTTTTCCTCCCAATTTGAAACAGCTACAGTCCGATTTCATAATGCTGCTCGCATCCGGGTGATGATTCGATCGACCCACAGCCGCATTAACGACTTCCGCGAGCAGCGCTTCAAGTAAACTTACTTCTCTCACTTCATCGTGCGATCGCCAGGAAATTCCTGCATTCTCCTTACGATAGAGCTTTTGCAGCCTCAGTTCTCTCTTCAGTTCAGGTTGTTCGCCAATTGACCGAGAAAAATCGCTTGCGATCGAGTTTTCATCAGCGTTTGAGCGATCGCTCTAGTGGGGATCGCTGATTTTGCGATCGGCAAATCTTAAGTCAAAATGAATGGTTTACTTGAAATGAGAATTGATACAATTGGTTAAGTAAGCGGTTTCGATCGCCCTGATCCCATCCATTGAGCGGATTTAGTCTGTCTTGCTGGCATGGCGAAATCGTTTCGATCGATTCACTAAACTGCAACTTAAACTCACAGAACCAAAAACTAAAATTCCTAGCCGCTTAAACTCGTGCTAATTTAACCCGTTCCTATGAATTCTCTCAAGCTTCGCCCTGAACAATGTTCTGCGTTCGGGCAGTTGGTTTTGCAATATTTGCAGAACAATCCGCAAACCAATATGAGCCAGCTTGCCAAGCAAGTCAGAATCACTCGTGCTGGACTCGGCTGGATTTGCCTGAAGCGCAGCGGTCCCGACGAAGAAACGGCGAAGCGAATTGCACAGGTGATCGGAGCAGATTTAAGAGAAGTTGCGCGGCTGGTTCACGAAAACAAAATCGAGAATTTGTCAAACCTGAATCGCCTAAACTACACAACGCATCTCAACGGCAAATCGCTGACGCGATCGATTCCAATTGAAGATGCGATCGCCAGCCTCAACAGCGTCTATCACGCCTTTCAGCAGGCAATTCGCAGCGTCCCACTGGCCGAAAAACCTTCGGACTTTCAGCTTTATAAGCAGTCGTTTGAAATCATCAAAGCCCAATTTCTGAAGGGTAAAAAGATCAGCAAATCAACGCCAGTCAGCTAGCCTGTTGCCAGCAGAGAGTACCCGGAAGGGTGCTGTCAGTTCAGATTCATCAAGGCCAAGATTGCAGCAGTTGCAGACAAGTCGCGCTGCACAGTCACTCTTACTTCAACCTCTGAATCAATGGAAATTTCAACCTTTGAACTGCTCGTTAAACGAATCGCTCCGCGCAGACTCCTTCCTCCTGCCATTCGTCCGGTTGCTCGTCGAGTCATTCAGGGCTACTTCCTGACGATTTCTAATCTCGACAGCAAAGATTTGATGTTTCGGCTAGAGTTCACTCAAAGCAATCCAACTCCGGCTGATCCCGATCGCACCATTCTCAACAATGTTGACTTGATTGTTGACATTGCCGGAGCCAATACTCCGACTACGCTGTTTCCGCTTGCTAGCAATCCGAATCGTTTCCGGGGAATGTTTCCGCTGCCCGCAGGCCAAACCGCCTCAGTTCAACTGCTGCCCCGCCTAACACCTGCACTGCTGGCTGCGGCAGAACCGGATTTGGAAATTCGCGGCTATGTCACCTTGACGCTGCCTGCCCTGAGACCTTCGGGTTTGCCGTTGAGCCTGTTTGCAGAGCCGCAAAGCGCCGCTCCGGTCAAGGTGTTGCTCAATCCTGAAGTGCGCGGCACGTTTCTCCCGAACAACTTTCCGACCGACACCACTGGCGATCTTGAC
>JAAUTJ010000354.1 GCA_012031475.1 Leptolyngbyaceae cyanobacterium SM1_3_5
GCATCTATCGTGGTTCATCCCATCGCTAGCGCCTGCTGATGGGAACTTCGATCGCAGGTCGCATCGTCGTTTCGCTGTAAGCTGAAATGCATTGCAGTAAAGGCGGTTGAGGAGATATGAAGCGGCGACAGTTAATTCGGTATGTGGCGAGCAGCGTGGGCACGGCGATCGGGCTGGGCATCGTGCAGAAATTGCCCGCACAGGCGCAAACCAGCGGCGTAACAGTGCGATCGCTCGGCCACATGTGTTTTCAGTTTGCGGGGGACGGTCGCCGCATTTTGGTCAATCCCTTTCGTCCGATCGGCTGCACGGCGGGCTATCGCGCTCCCAACGTGGCAACCGATCTGGTGATGATCAGCAGCTTTTTGTTTGACGAAGGCTTCACCGACGATCTTCCCCGGCGATCCGCGCATCTTGTCTGAACCGGGAATCTACCAGTTCACAGGAATGCAGGCACAGGGCATCGAAATGGCGCACGATCGCAACGGCGGTCGCCAGTTTGGAACCAACGTGGCATGGCGCTGGAATCAAGCGGGTCTAAATATTTTGCACTTGGGCGGAGCAGCGGCTCCGATCACGGTTGAACAGCGCATTTTGATGGGTCGCCCGGATGTTTTGCTCGTTCCGGTCGGCGGCGGTGCCAAAGCCTACAACCCTGCCGAAGCGGTGGAAGCAATTCGCGGCCTCAATCCTCGCATTGTCATTCCGACGCAGTACCGCACTCAAGCCGCCGATGCGAACGCCTGCGACATCCAGCCGATCGAAGACTTCCTCAACCTGCTGCCCGATACGCCCGTTCAGCGATTGGGCGAGTCAGTGACGTTTTCGCGATCGAACCTGCCCGAAAATACCGTTATTCGCGTCTTGAGCTATCCGTTCTAGGACTATCCGTTCTAGGGCATCGCCCAATCGTTCAACTTCTGCAAGCCTAAAACGGCATTAGAAAGCGCACAGCCAAACTAGCCAAACCGCTGAGGAAGCCGAGGAAGTTGCCGCCGCCGCCGCGTCGGGGTCGCTCGCTGGCAGCTTCTTGGGCAGCTTGAACGCCTTCCGTAAAGCGGGTTGCCATTTGGTGGCCTTGCTCGTTGTTTTGGGCGAGGTAGTATTCATTGGCAAGTTGTGCGTCCGCGATCGCTCCGGTCATGTCGCGCAGCCGCAAACGGGAGGCGGCACGCGCAAGATGGGCGTGAGCAAAATCTGGCTTGAGCGCGATCGCCTGGTTGTAGTAGGCAATTGCCCCGTTGGAGTTGCCGCGCTGGTCTTCCATCAGTCCCCAGCGATAGTAGTCCTCGGCGCTGACATACTGAGGCGGAATATCGATCGCGCCCATCAAGACGGCACCTTGCAGATTCGCGCCATCCAAATTAATCCCCGACACATACGCATCGCGGATATCCGCCCCGCTGAGGTTCGCGCCGCGCAAATCGGCTCCAATCAAGTTCGCACCGTAAAGCACCGCACCCGTCAAATTGGCACCCTGCAAGTTCGCGCCGCTTAAGTTGGCGTGGGTCAAGTTGGCCTGTCACCAAATTCGCGCCGCGCAGGTCAGCTCCTTGCAAATTGGCATACACCAATCCAGCACGAGTCAACTGACAGCCAGAGCATTGCCGAGTCGAGATCAACTGCTGCACCTGCTGGAGGTCTTCGGCGCGGACAGGAGTGGCGACCAGAGCGCCAGCGCAGGCAAGGACAAAGAGTTTGGATTTCATGGCAAGAGGGCGATCGGATGACCAAACAGTGTACTCGACATTGTGGCGATCGGCAGATTTTATTGTGAAGAGGAAGCGAAAGGGAATTGGTGATTGGCGAACAGCCTGCGGTGATTGTAATGCATCCCCAAAGCAGGGCAGTTAGGAACGTGAATGAATGAACCTGGAAATCTTTGAGCAGGGATACGGCAGAGCGAATCAATGTTTTCGATCGAAAGAAAATCTAAGGAAAGCAAACAGATTTCCCTGCGACCTTTACGATAAGAGGCTAGTTGAAAAAAGCTGGGCATCTCCATTTTGCTGCTTCAGCTTAAAAAATCGCTGGATGGGAAATTGAGCCGCGAACACTGCTGGAAGGAACGCAATGAAACTGTGGATTGACGGAAAATCAATGATGCCGCAAGCAGGGCAGTCGCGATCGCTCACTGATCCCGCAACGGGTGCAGCCTGGGCAGAAGTGGCAATGGGTGAGGCTGCCGATATCGATCGCGCCGTCCAGTCTGCCGATCGCGCTCGTGCTAATTGGCGATCGATCAATAGTCGCGATCGAACTCAAATGCTGAACGGTTTAGCCGCACTGATTCGCCAAAATCTTGAATCGCTCGCCCAGCTTGAAAGCCGCAACGTCGGCAAGCCAATTCGCGATGCCAGAGATGAAGTGAATTTGGCGGCAGACTGCTTCGAGTATTACGCCGGAGCGATCGACAAAATTGGCGGACAAACGATTCCGGTTTCGGCAGCGGGAACCTGCCTGACGTTTCGCGAACCGATCGGCGTCTGCGGCCTGATCGCCCCCTGGAATTTTCCGATCGCCATCACCGCCTGGAAAGTCGCGCCTGCTCTGGCAATGGGCAATACGATCGTCCTCAAACCCGCCACGCAAACGCCGCTGACTGCGCTGCGACTGGGCGAACTGGCGATCGAAGCGGGCATTCCCGCAGGCGTGTTCAACGTTGTGCCGGGAGCGGGCGATCGCGCCGGAGAAGCCCTAGTCCGCCATCCGCTCGTCCGCAAACTTTCCTTCACTGGCTCAACCGAGATTGGCGCAGCCGTGATGAAACTCGCCGCCGATCACATCAAGCGCCTCACCCTGGAACTGGGCGGCAAATCGGCCAACTTGATTTTTGCCGATGCCGACCTCGACAAAGCTGTGCCGAAGTCGATGTGGAGCGTCTTAGGCAATGCCGGACAAGACTGCTGCGCTCGATCGCGCATTTTGGTGGAGCGATCGATCTACGCAACTTTCCTTGAACAGCTTACCGAACAGTTTCGATCGCTCAAGCTCGGTCATCCCCGAGAAGAATCGACCGAGATCGGCGCTTTAATTTCGACCCGCCATCGCGATCGCGTCCGGGAGTATGTTTCGATCGGACAGGCGGAAGGCGCAAAGCTGCTGTGTGGCGGCGATCTTCCCAATGGTGAACTGGCAAAAGGTGCGTATCTTCAGCCCGCGATTTTTGCCGATGTCGAGCCGCAGATGCGAATTTTTCAAGAAGAAATTTTTGGGCCTGTCGTCTGCGTGATGCCGTTCGATTCTGAGGATGAGGCGGTGGCGATCGCCAACCACAGCTTATACGGTTTGTCGGGATCGATCTGGACAAAAGATATCAGTCGGGCGCTGCGAGTGGCAAGGGCGATCGAAACCGGAGTTCTTTCGATCAACACAGGCCACAGCGTCCACCTAGAAGCGCCCTTTGGCGGCGTCAAGCGCAGCGGCTTCGGTCGCGAGTTAGGGCTAAATGCGCTGGACAACTACAGCGAAATCAAAACCGTTTTTATCGCAGAATAACCATCGCAAAAGTAACTTCTATGGCTCCAAAAATTCGGGGACTGCTGAGCGTCGATGCCCTCAAGCAGCAGGTTGAATCTGAAGAAATCGAAACCATTCTGACCGTTTTTCCCGATATGTACGGGCGGCTAGTCGGCAAGCGAATTACAGGCGAATACTTTGTGCATGACGTGCTGGATCATGCCGTCCACGCCTGCGACTATCTGCTCGCTTGCGACATGGAAATGGAACCTATTCCGGGATATGCCTTCACCAGTTGGGCGAACGGGCTACGGCGACTTTCGCATGGTTCCCGATCTATCGACTTTACGGACAGCTTCGTGGCTGGAGAAAACGGCGATCGTGATTGCGACGTTCTCAACGAAGAAAAAGACGTTGAGGTTGAAGTTGCGCCGCGCAGTCTGCTCAAGCAGCAGGTTGAAGCCGCAAAAGCAATGGGCTACACGGCAATGGGCGCGTCAGAACTGGAACTCTATCTGTTTTCCGATTCGTATGAAGCCGCTCGCCGCAAGGGATATCAGGACTTGGAGCCGATCGGTTCCTACGTTGAGGACTACCACATCTTTCAGGGGACGAAAGAGGAGTTTGTGATCGGCGCGATTCGCAAGCATCTCGATCGATCGGGCATTCCGGTCGAGTTTTCCAAGGGCGAATGGGGGCCAGGACAGCAGGAAATTAACCTGCGGTATACCGACTTTCTAGAGATGTGCGATCGCCACGTCCTCTACAAGCATCTCGCCAAAGAAATCGCGTGGCAAAACGAGGTCGCCCTCACCTTCATGGCAAAGTGGGATGAACGCTACGCCGGATCGAGTATGCACCTCCACGCCAGCCTGTGGGACGACTCCGGTAAGCCGCTGTTTCCCGGATCAGAGCCGTTCGGTCCCGTCCACAGTTCTCCTTTATTTCGCTGGTTCTTGGGCGGCTGGATGAAACACATTCGCGAAATTTTCGCCTTTTACGCGCCCTATCCAAGTTCCTACAAGCGCTACGTCGCCGGATCGTTCGCCCCGACCGGGATCGCCTGGTCATACGACAATCGGACGGCGGGCTTTCGCGTCTTGGGGCACGGAGCCGGACTGCGGCTCGAGTGTCGTGCGCCCGGAGCCGATGCGAATCCCTATCTCGCCTTTGCAATGACTCTGGCGGCAGGACTGGACGGCATTCGCAATCAGATCGAGCCGCCGCCGATGTTCACAGGCGATGTCTACACCGCTCAAGATTTGCCGCAAGTGCCGCACAGCCTGAATGAGTCGATTTTCGCCCTAGAGCAAAGTGACTGGGCGCGATCGACGTTTGGCAATTCTGTCATCGATCACTATCTGCACTTCTTCCGCACCGAACAGCGCAAGTTCGATGAAGTGGTGACAAGCTGGGAACGCGCCCGCTACTTCGAGAGGGCTTAACTGATGGGTCGCCCGGTTATTGGCATCACCACCTACAGCCGCAGCGAGGCGAACGATTTCACGCTGCCCGCCACCTACGTCGATGCGATTCAGGCAGCGGGCGGCACAGCCGTTCTGCTTCCACCCCAGCCAAATCCTGAGCCGCTGATCGAAGTGTTGGACGGCTTGATTTTTGCAGGCGGCGGCGACATCGATCCGGCTCGCTACGGTAGCTTGCCCAACGAAACCGTTTACCTCGTCGATGCCGATCGCGACGAATTCGAGCTAAAGCTGGCTGCACTGATTCTAAAATCGCAGCTTCCAACCTTGGGAATTTGCCGAGGAATGCAGATCCTCACGGTTGCCAGCGGTGGCGATCTAATCGTGCATGTTCCTGATGCGTATGGCGGTCGCATTCAACACCGACTCGATCATCCGCGTCGCCCAACTCCGCACTTGGTTCAAGCGAGTCCGAATAGTCGCTTATCGAATTTGCTGGAGGCGATCGAGTTTGAAATCGTATCCTGGCATCATCAGGCGATCAAAACCGTGCCGCCCGACTGGAAACCTGTGGCACAGGCGGCAGACGGTTTGGTGGAAGCGATCGAACATCAGCAGCATCCCTGGCTGATTGCGGTTCAGTGGCATCCCGAACTGTCACCGGATGATCCCGTGCAGCAACAGTTGTTTCGATCGTTTGTTCGCGCTTGTCGTTCATCGTGAGGAGTTTTGTCAATGCGATTAAAAGAAAAAGTGGCGCTAATTACCGGAGCAGGCAGCGGCATCGGGCGCGAAAACGGCGTTTGCTGTTTGCCCGTGAAGGCGCTCAGGTGGTGGCTTGTGATTTGAATGAGGTGAGCGGCAAAGCCGTTGTCGGGGCGATCGAACAGTCCGGCGGCCAAGCCG
>JAAUTJ010000355.1 GCA_012031475.1 Leptolyngbyaceae cyanobacterium SM1_3_5
CCTGCGATCGATGGCGATACCATTCTGGGAGCGCTGCGCGATCGGCCTGATGCTGATTGGCGCGATCGGTCAGAGCGCCCAAGCCGCCCCGCCCGACACCGCCCCGCCCGACTTGACGAACTGGCTCAGCCAAATGGATGCGGCAGCGAATCAGCGCGACTTGGCAGCCGTCCTGGAATTTTACAGCCCGAATTTGACGCACTCAGACGGCTTGACGCGAGATTCGCTGGAATCGGCACTTTCAAATCTGTGGCAGCGGTTTCCAAACGCCACTTATCAAACTCGGCTGACCAACTGGGAAGCGATCGACAACGGCTATCTGATCGAAACGCGCACGACGATTGCGGGAACCGAAACGGGCGATCGCGAATTTGCCTTGAACGCGACGATCGATTCGCGCCAGCGGATTGAAGGACAAGCGATTGTCGAACAAACAATTTTGGCCGAGCAAAGTCGCCTGACCAGCGGCGACAATCCGCCGACGATCGAGGTCAGCCTGCCCGCCACCATTCGCCCCAATAGTCAATTTACGTTTGATGCCGTTGTGCAAGAACCGCTGGGCGATCGCTTGCTGCTGGGAACCGCACTCGAAGAAACCGTCAGCGTCGAAGCCTACACGACCACGCCGCCGATCGACTTTGAACTGCTCAATTCTGGCGGCTTGTTCAAAGTTGGCACGATTCCCGAAGCGGGCGATCGCTGGATTTCAGCGATCGTCGTGCGCGATGACGGCATCACGGCTGTGACGCAGCGGTTGCAGGTGGGAGAAAGCGATCGCTAGCATATGAGCTTACAAAACCAGATTGTTTTGATTACCGGAGCGAGCAGCGGCATTGGGGCGGCTTGTGCTTTGGCGTTTGCTGAAAGTGGGGCAAAGCTGATTTTGGCAGCGCGGCGGTTCGATCGCCTCGAAGCGTTGGCGGCTGACCTGAAAAAATTCGCTTGTGCAGTGCATCTGGTTCAGCTTGACGTGGGCGATCGCGCTCAGGTGGAAGCGGTCGTGCGTGATCTGCCGGAGGCATGGCAGGCGATCGACATTTTGATCAATAATGCGGGCTTGAGTCGCGGGCTATCGAAGCTGCACGAAGGCGAAATTTCCGACTGGGAAGAGATGATCGACACGAATGTAAAAGGCTTGCTGTACGTGACGCGATCGATTTTGCCGGGAATGGTCAGTCGTGGACGCGGACATGTGATCAACATTGGCTCGATCGCCGGACACCAAACCTATCCCAACGGCAACGTCTACTGCGCGACGAAAGCCGCCGTTCGTGCATTGACAGAGGGGCTGAAGCTCGATTTGCTGGGAACGCCCGTCCGCGTCACGTCCGTCGATCCGGGCATGGTAGAAACGGAATTTAGCGACGTGCGCTTTCACGGCGATCGATCCCGCGCTGCCAAAGTTTATGAAGGGCTAACGCCGCTGACGGGTGCAGATGTGGCGGACGTGGTGCGCTTTTGTGCCGATCGCCCCGCCCATGTCAACATCAACGAAGTGATTTTGATGCCCGTTGATCAGGCCAGTGCCACGCTGGTCAATCGCCGCAGCTAAAATCTGTCGTGGCTAGAAACGCAAGCCGAGGCCGCCCTGAAACGAAGTCGCCGCGCCGCCCGTGTCGCGGTAGGCATCAAAGGCAATAATCGCGTTGCCAAACACGACCAGATTGCTGTTGGGCAGGCTGTAATCGACTCCGGGCTGAAGCACAAATGCCGTTTGGTGCCAATTGGCGAGGCTGAATCTTCATCGCCATCCTGGAAGACAACGCCCGCCCCCACGTAAGCGTCGGTCTGCCAGTTGAGCGGAATGTCGTAAGAAACGGTCGGGACGATCGCCGTTGTGCCGCCAAACAGCATGGCCTGCGCTCTGAGGGAAATCGGCACTTCCAGCAATCGATAGCGGACGGCAACCAGGCCAGAAGTTTCGCTGCCGCCGCTGCCCGACGATGTGCCAAAGGCAACGCCCGCGCCGACATAGCTGCCGTATGCCGCTTGAGCTTGCGCCGCAGGTGCGATCGCGAGACTTGCGATCGACAGGCTGGCAAATGCGATCGTTAAACCGAACAAACACTTCATCAATCCACTCCTCACCCACTGACTGGTTTGCTGTGTTGCAGCCGCAAAATTATCAGCAAAAGCTTGTTTCCAATGCGATCGCTGATTTAATTCAAAATTATGACACTGATTTTCCCAACGCAATCATTTTGCCGAGGAATCCGGTGAAATGAGAGGCGATTTAGAGGGGCGATCGAAGCCATCCAAGGCACTTCCAAATTCAGCCGCTTCAACCCAAGATTTTAGCACTCGATGATCGATTCGATGCTCAAAGCAAGAGATTGAAGCAGGCCAGCAAGCGTCTCTGGAATCCGATCGATCGCGGTTGTTGCTTGGTACATCCAAGCCGCTTAATTGAAGCCACCTAATTGAAGAATCCGGGTCGCAAGAATCCACTCTGCTAAAAGTACTTAGCTCGTCGCGCCGTCCTGCCGCGATCGCACAAGCTGGATGCATCTTGTTTCCTGCTCGATCAAGCTGGGCATTGTAGAAGCGAATGTGCGGCTTTAACTTCTGTTGAAATTCACCTGATAGGCACTGTAAACCCATGCAAAAACTGCTTCGTTTTGCTGCTGTTCCGAGATTAGCTGTTCCGCTATTGGCTGTTTCGCTCGCGATCGGCAGTTGGGCAATTCACCAGCCGAAAGCGATCGCCCAAGAGCGGCAAGGCTGCTTCATGATTACGGATACGGGACAACTGATTGATTTAGGCGAAATTTGTCCTTCTCCGCCGCAGCTTGCGACGGCAGAAGCGCCCACGCTGGGCACAGGCGATATTCAGGTGACACTGCGCTGGACAACTTCCGATGATTTGGACCTGGCGGTCAGCGATCCCCAAGGGCAAACCGTCACCTACTTCAACCGTCAGGTGCAATCCGGTGGACAGCTTGATGTCGATGCGAATGCAGGCTGTAGCAGTTCCACCACCAGCCCGATCGAAAATATTTTCTGGCCGCCCTCCCAAGCGCCTCAAGGAAACTATCAGGTCGTGGTGAATTTGTTTACTCGCTGTCAGCCGTCAAGCAGCCCAATTCCGTTTACGCTAACGCTGCTTGTGCAGGGAACAACCCAAACGCTAACGGGCAGCGTCAGCGATCAAAATCCCGCCGTGACTTTTCCTTTCTCCTTGCCACTCCGATAAGCAAATTCTTCAACTTTCCCTGCACAATTCCCTGCAAATTCCTTGCACAATCAAGACTGCTGAACTGGATTCATGCAGTCTTTTTGATGGGCAAAGCTGTTTTCGTTCCAATTTTTGAAACGGGAAATAGAATGGGTGCATTGTTAACTTAAAATTCAGCTATGCTATGGAGGTTTACGACTGCGGAAACCATCAGGCGATCGCTGCATTCATGGCCTAAATTTCATCATTTAATTATTTCTGGAGACTGGGAATGCGTCATATTCGATTGGTTGCGCTATTGGTCGCCATTCTCCCCGGACTGGGTGGCTGCAATTTGTTTGGTGGGGAAGAAGACGTGGCTGTGGAAAATCCCACACCTGTTGCTGTTGCAACCGGAGAAGTCGCACCTGATCCGAACGCCGCGCCAGCCGGAACTGCCCAAGCGCCTGCCAATGCGCCTGCTCCGGCTGGTATTTTGCCGCCAGAGCTAATTAGCTCAACCATCCCGCTCAGCGTGTGCAAGCGGTGCAGCGCAATCGCCCTGATCCGTTTGCTTTGATTCCGACAACGCCGACCGTCGAAATTTCTCCAGGCGCAGCCAGTCGGCCTGTGCCACAACTGCCCAATCTGCCCAATCGATCGACCCCTGTGAATCGCGGCACAACAGCCGATCGCCCAGCAACGCGCCCGACCCGACAAGCTCCTGCAAATCCTGGTTCACTCGCGCCGATTCCCGATCTTGTCCCCAACAATCCGATCGCTGCTGCACCCTTGGCACCGCAGCCCACCTTGGCGCAGGCGGTGAAGGTGACGGGCGTGGTGCAAATTGGCAATACGCTTCATGCGATCGTTAGCGCCCCAAACGAGCCGAGCAGCCGCTATGTCCGTGCGGGTCAGCGTTTGTCGAACGGGCAAGTGCTGGTCAAGCGAATTGAAGTCAATCGCGGTTCAGAGCCGATCGTGGTGCTAGAGCAAAATGGCGTTGAAGTGCAAACTGCCGTTGGCGAAGGTGGGTCAGCCCCGACCGCTGCGGCTGGAGCAGTTCCGCCCGCTTGAAGTGTCGTTACACTGGTTTTTCTGAGACAGCCGTTTTTTCTGAGACAGCCGTTTTTTCTTGAACCAGCAGAGAGTTCTTTGCTGCTTTGCTATTTGTGACCAAAGAGGCGATCGCAATTCACAACCGCTACAGTTGAAGCAGAATTCTTTAGACTGCTATGACCGCGACTGCTTCCACCCCGTTTGATTTTGCGCCCCAGCGTGGACAGGACGACGAACTGCTGCAACAGATTGGGTTTGTCCCTGGCCTCAAAGAACTGCTTACCGTCCGCCAAGTTCATGCGCTTGAACATGCAACCGTTTGGGTGTTGAGCGAGCCGCAGTTGGGCATGAGTGATTTCCTCCTGGGCGGCATGTCTACCGAGACGGGCTTTTACCTGTATGGCGATGTGCCGACCGCAGCCGTGTATCGTGCCGTGCGAATTGCGCTCGATCGCCTCACTAGCGGCGAGTGGAATTTGGCGGTGCATCCGCGCTGCGGCACAAATTTGTCAGTGGGAATGCTGATGACGGCAGGACTGGCGATCGGCGTGAATCTATTCTTGCCCAAAGACCCGATCGGGCAGTTGCTCGGCTGGGGCGTGGCGGCGGCAACCGCAACTTCGATCGCGCCGGATGTGGGCGCAGTGGTGCAAAAGTACGTGACGACGGCAATTCCGTTCAATTTGGAAATTGTCGCGGTGCGTCCGAGTCGTGACTGGAGCGGCAGACCGCAGCATTTTGTCGAACTTCGCTGGGTAGAAGCGCAATCGAACGTGGCGTCCTGGAACGGTAGCGCCCATTCATAGCAATAAAACTTAAAGGCGCAGCTACTCAAAACGCTCCAGCGCAATAGTACGCTGAGAAACAACCACCGCAAGGTTCAGCTTCTTGGCCGTCGCGGTGCCGAGTATTATTGCCAGATTAATGATCTGAAGGAAAGCACTTATGGTTCAACGCGGTTCGATCGTTCGGATTCTCCGTAAAGAATCGTATTGGTACAACGATACCGGAACAGTTGCTTCGGTAGACCAAAGCGGCATCAAATATCCCGTGATTGTTCGCTTCAACAAAGTCAACTACGCAGGCGTCAACACCAACAACTACTCCATGACTGAAGTGGTAGAAGTGTCGGCTCCTGTTGCCAAGAAAGTCAGTGCAGTCGCATCTCCTGATGGAGCATCCGGCGGCAAGCAAACCACGCTGGATGAGCGCACCCGCCGCACAGGTCAAGGTGCAGGTCAAACCACCAAGAAGGCTGCCCCTGAAGCACCGGGAACCGACAATCCCCGTGTCGAAGGCGACGCTAACCAAGGGACGGACTCGCGCTAAGTCGTGCCAGAACTGCCCGAAGTCGAAACCGTTCGTCGCGGCCTAAATCGGGTCACGCTCAATCAACTGATTTGGGGTGGGGATGTGCTGCTGCCACGCACGATCGCCCACCCCATTTCTGTCAGCGATTTTCTTCCCGGCATTGTCGGCTGCGAAATCCACACCTGGCAGCGACGCGGCAAATATCTTTTAGCCGAACTCGTCAAGCCGCATCGTGACGCGCCAAATCC
>JAAUTJ010000356.1 GCA_012031475.1 Leptolyngbyaceae cyanobacterium SM1_3_5
TTGCAGCAGGAAAAGTCAGCGTCACGGGAATCGTCAGCCAGTCCGCAGACGTGCAGCGAATCACGCAGGCGTTTGAGCAAATTCCGGGTGTCCGATCGATCGCCACTGCGATTAAAGTGCAGCCGCTTCATTTGCAAATTCGCTTTTACTTTCGGATTGGGTCTGCCGATCTTGCGCCCCCCGATCGAAGTAGCAAACTGCCGCAGGTGAAAGCATGGCTCGATCGCTATCCGAATCAGTCTGTGCAGATTACGGGCTACAGCAATCCCGTGAATGGAGCGATCGAAAATCAGTGGCTTGCCCTGCAACGCGCCAAAGCCGTTCGCGATGCGCTGGTTCGGCAAGGCGTTTCGTCCGATCGCCTCCAGCTAGCGGGCTTGGTGCAACATCCGCCCGCCAGCGCTCTTGACCAGCCGACTTGGTTCGGGCGATCGGTCGAGGTCAAACCGCTATCTCGTGATCAAGGTGTGTCTCAACGATGAATATGATTTCTAAAAAACTCTGCATGATTGGCGATTTTGGGGTGGGAAAAACTAGCCTGATTCGCCGCTATGTCGATCGCCAATTCAGCGATCAATATCTTTCCACAGTCGGCGTTAAAATTTCCCGCAAGCTAATGACTGATCCGCCGCTTCAGCTATTAATTTGGGATATCGAAGGCAGCACGAAATTCAAAGCGATCGCTCCTGCTTATTTGCAAGGGGCAAAAGGCGCGATCGTCGTTGCCGATGTGACGCGCCCGGAAACGATCGAGCATGTTTCTGACCACGTTGATCACTTTTTGACCATTAATCCTCAAAGTTTTGTCGCGATCGCTTTAAACAAAGCCGATTTGCTCAAAGATGAACAGGTGAATGAACTGATCGAATCGGTTCAGCTTGCGAATTCGCCGCAGGTGATTGTGACGCGATCGACTTCGGCCAAAACAGGCGTATCGGTCGATCAAGTGTTTGAACTGCTTTCTCAATATTTGATTCAGTAAATGAAGTTGCTTTTTCAGCATTTGCTCGCGGCGCGTCACATGGCCTATGTCACGCTCGATTCAGCCCTGCAAATCGTCGAGATTTCCGATCAAGCTGGGCAATTTGCCGATGTTTCCTATCCGTTCAAGCCGCGCACCGTCTTCGATTCCAGCTTTCCCGAACTAATCGGCATGGAAGCGGATTTGCAGGCCGTGATCCAAGCAGAACGATCGCATCTTTACCTACATGCGATCGCTCGATCGAATCAAAAGGGTGAATTACTGTACTTTGACTTGTATGCGCTGAGCTTAAACGGCTCCTCTGATTTTGCCGACAGTGCGCTAATTCTGCTGCTGGAAGATGTGACCGAGCGGATGACGCTAGAGCAAGCGCTTGTGCAGGCTTCTAATGAAATGAGCTTGCTGTTAAATGTGTTGACGGCCTCTGAAAATTATCTCGATCGCATTATTACGTCGATGGCCGATGCGCTGGTTGTCACCTCACCATCGGGCATCATTCAAACGGTCAATTCTGCCGCAAAATTGCTGTTTGGCTATGGCGAAGAAATTATCAATCAGCCCTTTGCAAAACTCGTTGCCGATGAGAACTTCTGTTTCAAATTATTCAGCCGCATGACGATTGCGAAAGCTGCAAAGAATTTGAAATGGTTTGTCGAACCAAAACAGGTGAAAAGCGATCGATCGCCTTTTCCGGATCAGGAATTTTCAACGAGTCAGGCTTACAAAACTGCATCTACATTGGCCGAGATATCACCGAGCGTCAGCGCACTCAACAGCGATTTATGGCGCAATACACGACGGCTCGTATCTTGTCGGACGCAGCGAATCTGCACGAGGCGATCGCCAAGCTGCTGCCCACGCTCTGCCAAGGACTCGACTGGGATCTGGCGGAACTGTGGCTGCTGGGCGAGTCCGGCCTGCGCTGTGTTGAAGCTTGGGCAGCGATCGCAGCGCGTCCGTTCATCAGCGCGACGCAGCAGATGATTTTTGCGCGGGGTGTTGGTCTGCCGGGGCGAGTCTGGGAAACCAAGACGCCACAGTGGATGAGCGACATCACCTGCGATCGGCAGTTTGTGCGATCGAGCCTTGCCGCGCAAGCCGGACTCCATGCCGCTTTTGGCTTTCCGATTCAAAGCGGCGAGGAAATTTTGGGCGTGATCACGTTCTTCTGTCGCGAAGTCAAGCCGCCCGACTTTGGCTTGCTGCAAACAATGGTGGTGATCGGCAATCAGCTTGGGCAGTTCCTCAAGCGCCAACAGGCCGAAGCCGCACTGCGACGGGAACAAGAGCGCACCGAACAGCTTTTGCTCAACGTGCTGCCCGCCTCGATCGTCATCAGTTGAAACAGGAGCAGGGCACGATCGCGGAACATTTTGCCGACGTGACCGTCTTGTTCGCCGATCTGGTCAACTTCAGCCAGCTTGCCGCCACGCTGCCGCCGATCGCCCTGCTGAATCTGCTCAATCAGGTGTTTTCCGCCTTCGATCGCCTGACGGAGCGCTACGGCCTGGAAAAAATCAAAACGATCGGGGATGCCTACATGGTGGTGGGCGGACTGCCGCAGCGTCGTGACGACCACACCGAAGCGATCGCGGCAATGGCGCTGGAAATGCAGGCGGAACTGGCCTGTTTGAATACGCTTCACCGTCAATCGCTGGCGATGCGAATCGGCATCCACACGGGATCGGTGGTGGCGGGCGTGATTGGCCTGAAAAAATTCGCCTATGACCTGTGGGGCGAAACGGTCAATCTGGCTAGCCGGATGGAATCGCACGGCGAAGCAGGGCGAATTCAAGTCACTGATACCGTATATCAACGGTTGCACGATCGAGAGGCATCGTCTCAATATCACTTTGTGTTTGAAAGACGCGGCTACATCTCCATTAAAGGCCAAGGTGAACAATTCACCTACTGGCTGTGCGATCGATGCCGCTGATTCCCCCTCCGTTCAGCCTCCATTTCCCCTACCGATGCTGCACATGATTGAACGCCTATTTGCCCTCCACAAAATTGAATATGCCGTAATCGATCGCGACTGGCGAATTGTCGAATTTTCGGCTCATTTCAGTCAGCTTGCCGACGCACCCAACGAAGTACAAATCGATCGCGATATTCGCCTCAGCCTGCCCGAATTAGTCGGCGCAGAAGCGGCACTAGAGCGAATTTTGCAACAGCAACAGCAGCACTTTGAACTGCGATCGATTGCGCGACCGAGCCATCCTGAACGACCCATTTACATTAATCTACATGTCTTGCGATACGAAGAAGATAGGAGTTGCGATCGCTAATTATCTCGATTGAAGATGTGAGCGATCGCACAATTCTGGAGCAGAAGTTTGTACAAAGCAGCCACGAAACCAATTTGCTGATGCAGCAGCTTCAACGGGTAGAAACAGAATTACGCACGGCTCAAGCTCGGTTTGATGCATTTATGAATCAAAGTCCGGTCGTTGCATTCATGAAAAACAATCGAGGCCAAATTGTTTATGTGAATCAGCCTTTGGAACGAGCGTTTAATGTTAAGAAGTCTTGGCTAGAAGGCAAAACTGATTTTGACTGGTTGCCAGAAAAGACGGCTCGCCAGGTGACGCAAAACGATCGCGCAGTTCTTACCGCAGGGCATCCGATTGAAATCATTGAAACGGTATCTCTAGATGAAAATCAGCCGCGCTTTTGGCTCTCTTACAAGTTTCCTTTTAGTAGCGGCGATCAGCAATTCTTAGGCGGGGTGGCAATCGACATCACCGATCGAAAACAGATGGAAGAAGCCCTGTTTCAAGAAAAAGAATTGGCGCAGGTGACGCTGCGATCGATCGGGGATGCAGTGATTACAACCAATGCGATCGGTGAAGTGCAATCTCTCAATCCGATCGCCGAACAGCTAACAGGCTGGAGTCAAGCAGAAGCCCAAAGCTTACCTTTAGAAAACATCTTTCAAATCGTCAATGAACTGACTCGTGAACCGATCGAAAATCCGGTTGAAATTGTGCTGCGCGACCGCCGAATTGCCAAATTTTCCCAAGATACATTGCTGATTAGTCGCAGCGGAAAGGAAGTGGCGATCGATAATTCTGCCGCGCCGATTCGCGCCCGCGATGGACAGGTGGTCGGCGCGGTGCTGGTGTTTCACGACGCAACACAAACGCGCCGCTTGACTCGTCAACTGTCTTGGCAGGCCAGCCACGATCCGCTGACGGGACTCAGCAATCGCCGCGAGTTTGAACGGCGACTCGCGCAGGCGATCGAAATAGCCAGAACTGGCTGCGACCCTGACATACTGTGCTTTTTGGATCTCGATCGCTTCAAAATCATCAACGATACTTGCGGTCATGCCGCAGGCGACGAACTCCTCAAGCAGATCGCCGCCTTGTTTCAAGCCCAGATTCGCAAGATTGACGTGCTGGCTAGGCTGGGCGGCGATGAATTTGGAATTTTGCTGCACCAGTGCCCGCTGGAGCGATCGCTCCGCATTGCCGATCGCTTGCGCCAAGAAGTCGAGCAGTTCCGCTTTATGTGGGGAAATCAAGTGTTTTCGATCGGCGTCAGCATCGGCGTCGTTAGCCTGCAATCCACCCATAGCAGCCTTGAGCAGGTTTTAAGCGCTGCGGATGCTGCCTGCTACACCGCCAAGCACCAAGGCCGCAATTGCGTTCATCTCCACCCCGCAAATTGCGCTGACTGATGCCTGCAAGACGAAAAACCAGTCGATCGAGCCATCGCCTCCCTAATCTATGTCTAGCAGGTTTAATTTTCAGAAATCTGATTGGGCGTCAGAGATTTGATTGGGAATGCTGCCTGATGCTGCTGTATCTCCTGCCATGCTGCCAGTTTCGGATCTGTCACAGTTCTCGATCGAGGTTCACTTTAGTTTTAGACGGTCGATCGCGCTCAGAACTAACGACAAGCCTAAGATTCGCTTTCAATCAAAAACTCGGCGGTTAGCATAAAAGCCACCGTACCGGGAGCCTCGCATCTCTTCACCAGGCTAAACCAATGAAAAAATTCACGCGCCAGCTTTTGCCCTTCACGCTTTCGCTGTTGGCCGCCACGATCACGACCAAAGCGGTTGCCTCGCCTGCTCCGGTTGAGCTTCACGCGCAGGCGATCGAACCGTCTGCGATCGAGTCTCAGTCGGATATGCAGCCTGTGCAGCTTGCCCAAATTGCCGGATTGAACGTGCCGATTTGGGTGTATCCGATCGGTGGTGTGCTGTTTTTGATGATCTTTTTGCCGCAGGTGGGCTGGATTGCCGGACTGATTGTGATTGGCGAACGAGAAGTTGGCATCGTCACCAAGAAATTTTCGGCCAAAAGTTTGCCGCCGAATCGCCTGATCGCCCTGAATGGAGAAGCGGGACTGCAAGCCGACACGCTGCCTCCGGGCTGGCACTTCGGCTATTTTCCCTGGCAGTACAGTATCAGCCGTGTTCCGGTTGTGGTAGTGCCACAAGGGGAGATTGGGCTGCTGGTGGCAAGCGATGGCGCACCGCTGCCGCCCGATCCTGCTGAGCCACAACGCTTGGCCACCGCCGCCGTGGCGCTGAAGTTGCGCTTCATTGTCATCACCAGCGTCACCCGCGACGACTTGCCAGACGGTGGAGCCGCGCAGTTTGCCGCCTGCGTTTGCGAACTGCGCAAACAGTTGCCGGGCTGCGGAATTGAACTGCTGACACCGGATTTTTTTTGACCATAAAATAAAGTCACAACGTTACTTTGCGCCAACATACCAGTTACCGAAGTTACAGTTGAAATCACGATAGTCGCGTTTACCTAGGTAAACTCCATATTTT
>JAAUTJ010000357.1 GCA_012031475.1 Leptolyngbyaceae cyanobacterium SM1_3_5
AAATGGCGACGGTTGGAAGTGGCGTAGACGACGATATTTTGCGATCGCGCCGTTAAATTGCCTTCCAGAACGACTTTTAGCGCTTTGTAGGCGTCTTCATCTTCCTCAAACGACAAATCATCGACGAACAAAATGAACTTTTGCGGCGCAAGTCGCACCTGCTCAACGATCAGTTGCAAATCCTGCAAATCCGCTTTTGACACTTCAATTAGACGCAGGCCGCGATCGCCAAATCGATGCAGCAGCGCTTTAATCAGCGAAGATTTTCCCGTGCCGCGACCGCCATACAGCAAAACATGCAAAGCCGGATATCCAGCCAAAAGTGCCTGCGTATTTTGCACGAGTGCCGCCTGCTGCGACTCATAGCCGACCAGTTCTTGCAGGCGAATCGGGTCGGGATAGGAAATGCCGATGAGACCCCCAGACTGCCAGCGCATCGCGTGATGGCGGGCGAAAATGCCGACTCCGGCTTTTCGGTAGTACTCGGCAAGATCTGCGATCGCCTCTCCCCAATCGCTGCCGCCCTCCAGCTTCATCCACAAGGGTAGCTGCCGAATGTCGCGCAGTCTGTTGTGCGGCTTGCCGTCCTGCCGTTCCCAACTGGGCAGTGCGGTTCCGGTTGTCTCCTGTACGCAGCGAGCGAGGCGATCGCCCTCACACTGATAAAGCTGCTGCAACGCCCGCAAATCATGCTGCGCCGCCATCAGCAAAGCCGGATTGAGCGCTCCCAATTCAAGCCGCTGCGCCTGCTGAGAGAAAGCATTATCGGCCTGCATAATTTCCCGGAGCAGATATTCCTGCCAGCTTTGCCCTTCCGCCGCCTGAGCCGAAAACCACGCTCCATAAGCGGTCAGGACGGCGATCGAATCGGCATCGGGTGAACGGAGCGCGACCAGCAGTTGCCCAAATGCCTGCGCGATTTTGCCACGCAAGACATCTTGGTAGAGCAGCAAAGACGCTGCCTGCCGCTGATAAGACTCGATCGTCGCCAGAATTGCATCCATTCCCTTACTCTAGCGGCACGAGTGTTAGTGCGAAGCAGGCGATCGCCCAAACAGCGTCACGCCGATCGCCGCCGTCGTCACCAGCACGGTTGCCAGCAGCGTTTGCAGCGTCAAGGTTTCATGTAGGAACAAGAAGCCAACAAGGGCAGCGATCGCAGGCTCAATGCTCACTAGGACACCAAACACGCGAGGCGGCATTCTCCTCACCGCTTCAAACTCCAGCGTGTAGGGCAGCACGGTTCCCAAACCAGCCGCCGCCACGCCAATCAGCAAAACGGTTGGATTCAGCAGCGCACTTCCGCCCGAAGCCACTCCGGGCACAAACAAAATGACCGTTGCAATCACCATCGCCAGCGACAGCCCGTTTCCTCCCGGCAGACTGCGAGCGATCGCCCCAGAGCTAAAAATGTAGCAAGCCCAGCACAAGCCCGAAGACAACGCCAGCATCACACCCAGCGGATCAAGCGTCGTCATGGCGATCGGATTGAGCAGCAAAATTCCTGCTGCCGCCAAGCCAACCCAAACGAGATCCAACCGCTTGCGCGACCCAATCAGGGAAACGCCCAATGGCCCCAAAAATTCCAGCGTCGAAGCCACACCAAGCGGAATTCGATCGATCGCGCCCAAATACGACAAGCCCATTCCCGCCATCGACAAGCCCATCGCGCCCAAAATCCAATAGGTTCGCCGCGAATGCCCTTTCCACTGCGGACGAGCGATCGCCATCAGCAGCACAGCGGCGATCGCCTTGCACAAAAAACGTCGTCCCCACCGACCCCAAGCTGACAAGCAGCGACTTGGCAAACACATTGCTGATTTGAATCATGAAGCTTGACAGCAAGACCAAACTCGACGGCGGCACAGACCCCAGCGCAGAGCGGGCACGATCGACCCGACGCGCAACCACTGTCCAGGCAGAAGACGGCGAAATTGGAGCATTTGGGGCAAAGGTCACGATCGGGGTTTCTCCAGATGACAAAATGATTTCTTCCGTCATGGTAGACGCGATCGACCAGTCCGCTTGTCATTCCCCACGCTTGAGCAAAAGAACGCGGTCAAGCAATGCTCCATCAAGTTTAAGATCGATCGCGCTTTCTAAATAGCCCGTCACCAGCAAGTCAGACTCGATCGATCGCCACTCGACATTGGTTAGCTGCAAAGCGTCCGTCATCCGATCGAAGCCCAAATCGCCAACCGGAGAAGGCGCGATCGCGCCACCGATAATTTTTGGTGCGATAAAGGCCATCACTTTTTGAATTGAATCGTCTGCGATCGCTCGTGCTGCCAAAGTGCCGCCGCATTCCCACAACACGGAGGAGAGGCCGCGATCGAACAAATTCGCCATTACAGCCGCAGGCGTGAGGTCAAGCAGTTCCACGACTTCAACGCCCTGCTGGTTGAGGTGCTGCTGCATTTCCGGTTGAGTGTGGGCGATCGTAAATACGACAGTCGGAACTCGATCGATCTGCCAAAGCTGCGCCTCAGTCGGCAAATCAAGCGTCCGGCTCATCACCACGCGCAAAGGATTGTGGCCGACACCGTGACTGGTGAGTAGCGGATTATCGCGTCGAACCGTGTTGCCGCCGACGATGACGGCATCGCACTCGGCGCGAAGCTGATGCACGATCGCCCGCGATGCCGGACTTGTCACCCAGGCGCTATGCCCGCTACTCGCCGCAATTTTGCCGTCTAGCGTCATCGCATATTTCAAAATTCCCAGCGGCTTTTTGAAGCGGACACGCTGCACAAATGCTTCGTTCAGGGCTTGACAGGCTGCCCCTTCCACACCAATCTCAACTGCAATTCCAGCTTGGCGGAGGCGATCGATGCCCCGACCTGCCACGATCGGATTGGGGTCAACCATGCCAACCACAACCCGATTGACTTGCGCTCGAATCAGCGCTTCGGTGCAGGGTGGTGTTCGTCCGTAATGGTTGCAGGGTTCCAGGTTGACGTAGACGGTTGCGCCCTTGGCTCGATCGCCCGCATCCCGCAGCGCAAACACTTCCGCATGAGGTTCGCCCGCCTTGGGATGAAAGCCTTCCCCGACAATTTCGCCATTTGCCACTACGATCGAGCCAACCAGCGGATTCGGGCTGGTTTGACCTTGTGCCCGCCGCGCCAAATCCAAACAGCTCCGCATCATCTGCCGATCGAACTGGCGATCGAACCCCCGCTTCCATTTCCTTCTTCCCCATCCGAATCCCCCCGTAGAGATGCGAGATCTCGCGTCTCTACCCGTACCCGTCCCAACCCCGCAATTATACCGATTTCCTCAAATCTCCCCGACTGGCCTATTGGCAGAATGGTCAATTCACGCTATCAATAGCATTCATATCCTGCGATGGCAACGGCCAGCCAGGATCGGGTTAAGTTCGATCGATCGGAAATTCCACCTTGGACGAGCCAGCAATGGCGATCGCATTCGTTAGAATTTAACCCAACCAATTCCGGTTCTTGCAAGTTGCGGGGTTTTGGCCGTTTGATTCGAGCTTGCAGCCTTTTTCGGTTCTGTGTAGCCCTTTGCGAATGACTCCTGCGCCCGTTCCTCGACAGCCCTCTCAACCTTCCGATCGGCCTGGTGCGCCCTCGGACATCACGCCCGTGTTTGCGCTGAAGGAACTGGTTTCGCGCCTGAACCGTGAGCAAAACAAAATTCAAGATTTGCTGAGTTCTCTGGGTTTCGCTCTTCGCAGCTTCAACAATCTCAATCAGTTTCTTGAACTCACGCCCTTGATCGCCAGTCGCGTCACCGATGCCGACGGCGGCGCACTCGTTTTGTTTAAGCCGAACGGCCAGATGCGGCTGGAACGCCTGCACTGTCCCGACACGCAGCAGTGTCAAGATGTCCGCAAAGCGCTGGAGACAGCAACTCGACAGGTGACTTCCGCGATCGCGGCCAGTCCGGGGAAAGCGATCGCGCAGCCGATGCTCGCCCTTGATGCCCAGTTCAGCCGCAACTTGGGCGGGACGATGCAGCTTTTTGGCACGGCGATTTTAGTCAAAAACACCGAGCGCGGCAGGCTGTATGTGTTCAGCCGCGATCCCGCTTATGCCTGGACGGAAACGCGCCAGAAACTCGTGCGACTCGTCGCCGACCAAACTGCGGTGCGATCGAAAATGACCAGCTTACGGTTGAACTCAGAAAGAAAGAACGGCTCGATCGCGAAATGGAGATCGGCGCGGAAATTCAGCATCAGCTTTTTGCCGCGCACCTGTCCGAACATTGAAGGCATCGCTTTGGCGGCTCGCTGCCAAACGGCGAATCGCGTCGGCGGCGACTACTACGATTTCATTCCGGCCAACTACGACAAACTCCGCAGCCGCAAATCCGGCAAAACCGAATCGAACCGCTGGAGCTTGGCGATCGGAGATGTGATGGGCAAAGGCGTTCCCGCCGGATTGATCATGACGATGCTGCGCGGAATGCTGCGGGCAGAAGTGCTGAACGGCCACTCGCCCGCTCGAATTTTGCAGCACCTCAATCACGTCATGTATGGCGACTTGGAAAACTCCAATCGCTTTGTGACGCTGTTCTACTCCGAGTACGACACGCAGACGCGAACCTTGTTCTACAGCAACGCCGCGCACAATCCGCCTTTGCTGTGGAAAGCCGCCACCAAGACGATCGCCCGTCTCGACACCTTGGGAATGCTGATCGGGCTGGACATGGACACGCAGTATCACGACGCACAGGTGCAGCTTGAACCGGGCGACACGATTATCTACTACACCGATGGTTTCACGGATGCGGCAAATGCCAAGGGCGATCGCTTTGATGAAGAAAATTTGATTCGCGCTTTCCAGTGGGCTTGTACGAACTTCGACGATCCGCAGGCAATTCTCGACTATTTGTTTGCTCAGGTGCAGCAGTTTGTCGGCACTGCTCGCAACGCCGATGATGATATGACATTGGTGGTGCTTCAGGTTTCATCGAAACAGCCGCCCTTGCTGAATCCCGCTTCCTAGAGGCGAAGGACTTGCGAGCCTTTCCGGTTCCCGTTCTGTCTGAGGAAGAAAGGGCTAGGGGGAGGCGGTTCGGAAATCCGTTCACTCCAGCCAAAGAAAAATCGATCGCAGATCGCCGCAGCAACCCTAGAGTATGGCAGACTTAAGGGCGGTTATTGATTGTGCGGATTTATCAGGAGTGATGATGGATTTCATTCATTGGGTGGCGATCGCGGACTTCAGCAGTGTGCAAGATTTCGCGCAGCAGATGCAGTCAGTTGATCCGATGGTGCTGGCGCAATTTCAAAATCGCGTGTTTTCCAGCTTCAATACAGCACTTGACAACTTCATTCAGTCTGGGCAAGTTTGGGCATTTCTAATCGGCTTGGTGTTGGGCTATTTGGTACGCAGCTTTACCAGCTACGGCTAAATTTTGCGGTTTAATTGAATCGTTCTTTGTTGTGTCGCTCAAGGCTAGAGTCAGTGGTAAGTGAACCGCAGCAGCAAACCTGGAGCCAGCGATTTGAGTCGGCTTTGCATCCGGCGATCGCTCGCTTCAATGCCAGCATTGATTTTGATATCGCACTGTTTGAATATGACATCACCGGATCGCAAGCGCACGCCCAAATGCTGGCGCATACCGGAATTGTGTCCTCCGAAGAAGGCGATCGACTGGTCAACGGGCTAGAGCAAATTCGCCAGGAATATCGCCAAGGCTATTTCCGTCCGGGCGTTGATGCCGAAGATGTTCATTTTGCGGTCGAACATCGCCTGACAGAAATCTTGGGCGACCTGGGAAAGAAACTGCACA
>JAAUTJ010000358.1 GCA_012031475.1 Leptolyngbyaceae cyanobacterium SM1_3_5
AAAAGCTGGTGTGCCAGCCCCAACACGGTTGCCGACTTGCCGCTGTATGCTTCGGTGGAGCCAATCAAAGATATTTGCCGATGCCACGTCCCCTCTCCTAACCTGCCGATCCTGGGCTTATCCTCATCCATTGTAAGGGTAGTGGGAGGGGTGACGGGACGCGAGATCTCGCGTCTGTACGGGTTAGCAGGTGGAAAAGGAGCAAATTGGGCAAAGGCTTTAGGAGCAGTGATATTGCTGATAGCGGTAGCCGTTGATGGGTTCTGATGGTTTGTCATCCAGACGCAGCCGCTGCGGGTCGGGCGGGGTGGGCGTGTGAAAGTTAATCAGCCACAAGTCAAACGGGCGAGGCAGTTGCGCGATCGCCTCCACCAGCGTTTGCCCTTCCGACCCGTCTGCATGAGCAAACAAAAACTGAACCTGTGAGTGCATTTCTTCGGGCAACTGCCAGCCTACGCCCATGATTTCCCCGACCTGAATTGAGGTGTTGTGGGTGGTGGCAACGAGAATTGGCAGATTCGATCGCGCCATCAGGGGAATCAGCAGATCCGGTCGGTAATATTTGCGGTAGCCTAAATTACTCACGACTGTCAAGGCGCTCAGCAGGCCGACGATCGCGACGAGCAAAACGGCTGGCCTCGGCTGAAATCGCCGGAAGCGGATTTTTTCGGGAAATTGCCACCAGACGGCTAAGCTTGCGCCGAGGAGGACAATTACAGCCGGAAAGTAGACGAAATTGTAGCGAGCGCCCCGTGTTAGATCGGAGCCTGCGTACGTGATCAGGAAAAACAGGGCGATCGCCCCAGCCAAAAAGCCCACCAACAACCGCACCGCCGCTTGATTGGGATGCTGCTGAAGACCGCGCTTGAGGAGCGGAACCGCCCAGACGAAATAGGCAATCATCAACGCGCCGGAAATCAGCACAACGGGCAGCGCAGATGATTCGACGGGCAGCAGGGCAAACATGGCGATCCAGGTTGCGATCGATTGAAAAATTGGATTGAGCAAGGCCAAGATGCCCAAATTGCCGTCGTCTTGAATCCACTGCGTCAGATTGCTGTCGGGAATCCGCAGCCAGATTGGAAGCCAAGCGAGGCATACTGTGGCTGTGCCGATCGCCACAAAATAAATCCGCTGCCAGTGTGGTTGCAGCAAGATCTGGCGGCCTTTTCTGGCCTGCACCATCAGCAGTTGCAGCAGGACGAAAGCACTGGCGGCGATCGTAATCAAAAACAAATAGTGCGTCGCGATTGCCAGCGCATTCACAACAATCCACAAAATCGCCTGCCAGTAGGCGATCGGACGCTGCTGCTCGATCCGCTGCACGGCGATAACGAGAAAAGCAAGTGCGGCAATTACCCACAAAATCGAAAGCGTGTAGTGGCGAGCTTCCTGAGCGAGAAACAGCGCGTAGGGCGAGAGCGTCATCATCCCTGCGGAAAGCTGAGCGACCAGTTTCGATCGAAAGGCCAGCCAGCTTAAACCGTAGATGGCGGGAATTGAAGCAACACCCAGCAGCGCGGGCAGCGATCGCGCCAGCCAAATTGAGGCGATCGCGCCATCCGGCAAAAACCAGCGCATCCACTCGTGCGCCAGCATGAAATACAGCGGCGGATGCACATTATCAACCAGGAGTCCTTGGGCGATTGCGCCAATGCCCGCTTGGGCGTTGAAGTGTAGTGGCAGCAGCAGCGTTTCGAGCGAGATGATCTGGTCGATCGGCACAATGCTGTAGCTTTGGCCGAGGCTAAATACCAAGGTCGAGAATTCGTCCGTCCAGGGTGGTTTGGCGCTGAGGCGGGCAAAGCGAAATCCTGCCCCCAGCAGCATCCAACCGATCAGCAGCAGGACGTGAAACCACCGACGCCATCCATCCTTCAAGGCCGATGAACCTCTATCCGGAACTCACAGTCCTCTCCAGGATAGTCGAGCGGCAGGTGGGATTCCCAGGTTGAGCGTGACAGTTAGGAGGCGATCGCCACTGCCCGCTGCCGAATCGCTTCCAGGTTGACGACCATGCTGCTGCTGAGTCGGCGTTCGATCAGGGCGATCGGCATGGTGCGCGGCGGCAAAACGGTGACGGTGTAGATGAGCTGGGTGGCCTCAGCGGGAACTTCTTCAAGCTGCCAACTGCCGCCGAACAACTTAAAATCGCCCTCGACCATTTGAAAATCGAGGCGATGGGGAAAATGCTCGATCATGTCCAGCACAACGCGAGCGCAAAATTTGAAGTTCAAAAGTTTTGAGCGCCGATCTGCTCGATGCGAATTCCGGCTGCGGAATGCGAGATGCGGCGGCTTTTTGCCAGGTTGGGAATGAAGTCGGCCAGATGATCGTAGTCGGTGATGATTTGCCAGACGCGATCGATCGACTGCTCGATCAAAATGCTGGCCGAAATTTTCCGCGTCCGACCTTCGAGCGGTTCAGCTTTTACCGTTACTAATTGAGTGTCGGCTTCTGTCACAGCGATCGATCCGTTCACGTCATTATGGCTATTCATACTCAGTATGCCCGATTCAGGCTTCTCCTTTACGAGTGATTTTTTTCGGCAGCGTCAGCGTCAAGCAGGTGCGCCACAATCCATCGGACTGCGGTTCGCTTGTTGCCTCGATCGCGCCGTTCAGATGCGACACCAAGCTTTTCACCAAGGCTAAACCCAACCCTGTACCGGGGATCGCCTGCTGCGTGATGCCGCTGCCGCGCCGAAACTTGTCGAAAATAAACGGCAGTTCTTCGGGGGCGATCGCCGTTCCCAAATTCGCGAGTTGCAGTGTGACAGCATCGTCAGACTGGCGCACCTGCAAATCGATCGTGCTATTTGGCGCGGCGTATTTTCCGGCATTGGTCAGCAGTTCGAGCAAAATTCGATCGAGTCCGTCGAAGTTGGTGTAGAGCGTTAGGGGATCGTCGGGCAGGTCGATCGCCAGCGTCAAATTTTTGTGTGACCAGTCGGTTTCAAAAGCAATGGTGCGATCGCCAATGAGTACTTTCAGGTCAACTTTGCGAATTTGCAGCGGCGTTTGCCTGGAATCGAGCTTTTGCAGAGCCAGCAGATCGTTGATCAAGTTGGTTTCTTGCGTACACTGCTGCTCCAAAATGTCGAGATAGCGCTGCTGGCGATCGAACGACAATCCGGGCTGTCTGAGCATCCGAATCGCCAAGGTCATGCTGGTCAGCGGTGTGCGTAGCTCGTGGCTCATCGTGCTTAAGAATTCATCTTTAAGCTGGTTCATGTGGCGAAGCTGATCGACCTGCTGGCGCGTTTTCTCGTAGAGCTTGGCCTGCACTTCCAGGCTGCGCTGAAGCTGAGCGGTGCGATCGTCCACCAAGGCGTGAATCTGCTGAAAGGCGCGAGTTTGAATGATTGCGGTACTAAGCTGGGTGGCGATCAGTTTTGACCCAGGCGATCGCCTCCGATGACCACGCGATCGCCTGTCGATGCTGGAGTGCCAAAAATCCCAAGACGGTTTTTTGATGCGTCAACGGCATCAGCAGCAAAGCCGGAAACTCTGAGAGATTCAGCGGCGATTTGATCGCTGCGTCGCCCGTAATCAAAAGGGGATCGGGCTGCTCCAGAAATGCCTGCTGACAAAGTTTACAGTCGGCTAGCTGAAAGGCAGCGGGGAGCGATCGCTCTAGCTTGGTGTAGGCCAGCGTCACAGTGGCGATCGGCAGGTGATCGGCGCGGCGGTTCATGCGCGGCTGACCATATTTCAAATGACTGTATTTCAAATGACTGTATTTCAACAGCAAAATTGCGCCCTGATCGATCGCTAGAGCGGAAGTCGTCGCTTCGATCGCCAGGGCAAAAATTTGGTCAATTTGGCTGGTGGTGCGAATGGCTTCGCTGAGTTGCTGCGTCCAGGTTTGGTAGCTGGTTTGCTGCTGAAGCTGTCTCTGTAGCTGAATTTGAGCGATCGCCAGTCCCACAATTGGGTCAAAGTGCGGCCACTGTTCGATCGCGCCGTGCCAGTCGGTCGGCGTGGTGCGACCCAGAATCACCGTACCGAAGGTGCGATCGTCAAGCTGAACGCGCAGCACCAAAAGCGATCGCAGCGGCAGATTTCCCAGTCCGACGCTTCGGGCAAATCCACCTGCACGATCGCCCGTCGATCGCGCTCAGACAGGGCAGGATGCGCCAGCAGGCGAGCAAAATCGGCCTGCGTCGGATAGCCGCTCCAGCGATCGATCGCCCAAATCGCACAGCAGTCGGCTTGGCAGGCGGTTCCCAGCGCGGTGGCGATCGCCTGCAAGGTGCGATCGATCGATTGGCAATTGGAGCGGGCAGACTGAAGTTCCAGCATGGCGGCGGGCAAAAAGTTGGGCGTCGAGTTGCGACCCTCATGAGACGATCGCAACTCCAACGCTCGAATTTGATCCACTCCTGATGGCGGCAGGTTCATGGCAAGCACCCTGAAAACAGTGAAGGTGGCAGCAAGCCGACCGTTCAAAACCGATTCGATCTCGCCCAGCAACCGAGCGATTGGCTTCCAGGTTACTCAGCAGCGATCGAGAACAGTAACCGTGATCTCCCGATCGATCGTGCCTGCTTGATTCCGCTTTGCGCCTGCCTGACCGAGTGACTACGGAAGGGGGTGTCGGGTGTCGAGCCGATCGAGCGAGAACGGTGAGAGCGGCTAGCGTTGCAGATTCATCGCAGTAGCGGGTTGCGCCGCTGCTGTCTACTGTTAGAAATTCGGTGCGCTTTGGCGGTTGTGCTGTAATATCCTGATTGCTTGCAGCGATCGAGCCGCACTAGTACACTTTTATTAACGCGATCGCCGTCCTGTCTTTTCGCTCAGCCGACACCCGATCCCCGACACCCGACACCCCCTCCGACACCCCTCCTCCGCCATGACTTCAGCTTCGGTTTCTCTGGCTTCGCTGCATACGATCGGCACGGTGAAAGGTCCCGGCGAAAACGGTAATCAGTACGTTTTCATTACGGCGGACAATCGGCATGTCAAGATTGGCGAATTTGTTTATTACGAAACGAAAGTTGAGAGTGCGAACGGCCAGAATCCAACGCTGCAAATTTTGGGCAAAATTTCGGCTCGCTGCCTGATCGATCATTTGCCCGATCGCATTTTTGCCGATACGGAAATTAGCCCGGAAGCAATCGCCGCCTTGGTCGGCTTTGTGCATCCGAATCCAGAAATTTATGAAGTCACGGTGGATGTGATCGGGCACTTTCATCGATCGCTGGGCTTCATGAATCCGCGCAAAGCGCCTGATCCCGGTGCAAAAGTGTATCTCGCCAGCGATGTCGGACTGCGGCAGATTTTGAGCAAAAAGCAGCCGGGAGAGATTGGTTCTGCCTTCATTGGTTCACTGCTTTTGCGCGATCAGGACGCCGTGCCCGTCGTGCTGGACGTGAAGGAACTGGTCAGTACGCACATGGCAATTTTGGCGGGAACCGGATCGGGAAAGTCTTACACGGCAGGCGTTTTGGTCGAGGAACTGATGTCGCCGCACAATCGCGCCGCCGTTCTGATTTTCGATCCGCATGGCGAGTATGGAACCCTCACGGAAATGCGCGGCCATCCAGCTTTTGCCGATGCAGACGGCTATGTGCCACAGGTGAAAGTGCTTGCGCCGGAAGATATTCGCATTCGGATCTCGTCGCTGGACTACTACGATATTTTGATGCTGCTGCCGGAAATGAGCGATCGCCAGCAGTCGATCCTCAGCAAAGGTTTCGCCCTCCTGAAAGCTCGCCGCCAAAAGATGCCCGCTGGGCGTGAACGACTTGATCGAAG
>JAAUTJ010000359.1 GCA_012031475.1 Leptolyngbyaceae cyanobacterium SM1_3_5
GGGCGGGCAGCGAGGCGCTGGCGGACAGCTAGCCGCAATGCTGGCGCAGCCGCAAACCCAGCAGGCAATCCTCAGTTCGCTGATGCGGGGCACAGGGTCGCGCAATCTCCAGTTGGGCGGACAGAATGTGCCCATTCAGTCGATTCTGTCGGCACTGGGCACGTTTGCCACTCGTGCGGCGGAGGAATACGAAATGATGGACGAAAGCTTCTCGGAGTCCGCCAACGGCTACGCTTTTGATCCGGCCAATCCTGACGCACGAGCGAACTACATCCTCGAAAGCCTCTACCACGTCAACGAATCGCTGTTCACCTCGCCGGATGAAAGCTGGGACGAAGACGCTGAGAGCGACGATGAAGCGGGCGAGGCTGCTGAGTCGGATGAAAGCTGGGACGAAGACGCTGAACTGCTGGAGTTTGACGAGTTTTTCTATGAAATGCTCGACGACTACGAAGATGACGAAGATTTGGAGTGATGGGGTGTCGGGGGCGGCTAAATGCAAGCCTTTTGAGCGACAACTATCAGTTCAAAAAGCGTCTGGTGAGGTGCTGAATGAGCGATATGAATCAAGTTTTGATGAATCTGCTGATGGGCGGGCAGGGCGGCGGCAACGTTGAACAGATGCTCAACGAGAACGACGATCTAGACCCGATGACGCGAATGCTCGTCTCGCAAGCGCTTTCGGGCAGTCGGGATCAGGCAGACGACGAGAACGACGAAGACGAAGACGATCGCCCCTCGCGCCGCCGCCGAGCGATCGATCGCCTGCGTGCCCGCTTTGAGATCATGCAGCAGCAGATCGAAGACATGCAGTGGCAAATCGAAGAGATGGAAGACCAGAACGAAGCTTTGGCGGCTGCGTTGGGCGCTTGCTATCTCTGCTGGGGGGAAGATTCCGAGTGCCCGGAATGTCAGGGAAAGGGCAAACCAGGAAGCATCCTGCCCGATCGATCGCTGTTTCGCAAGTGGATACTGCCCGCCGTCAGAACTGCCCAAGCTGCCGCCCAGCAGCGGCTAAAGCACAAAACGGATTCAAAACCTAAACCGGAGGAACCGAAAAATGCTTGATGAAATGGTTGAAACCTACGACGAATACGACGAAAGCGATTTTGAATCGGATTTTGAAGATCTTCAGTTTGGCGAGGCGAGGCGGCGGCGTCCGAGAGGACGGCGGGGACGGCGATCGCCCAGTGGAGTTCGCACGTCTGGAAATGCATGGCAGCGTCAGCCTGCACCCAGCCAAAACGGTCGCAGCAGTCCGACTGCCACTCAGCTTAAGCGCGAAGCCGAAGCCGGACGCGCCCGCGACAAGCAGCTAGCGCGAGAAGTCAACACTACGAAAGAAGAGATTGGCGATGTTGAAGGTCAGCTTAAAAAGGTCAACGCCGATCTTGCCAGCCTGCGCCAACTCGCGCTGATTTCCACGATTCTGCCGCGATCGCTCGACATTCAACGCCAGCGCGTCACGATTACGCAAGGCGGTGAAGGCGGTACGCCCACGCTGACGCCCACCAACGATCAAAATGCTCCGGGCGTGAATGTGGTGTCTGGCGTGAATTCGCGGATGGACATCTTGCCGATCGTGCTGTTTATGTCGATGGGGAAAAACATCGGCAAACCTGGGCGCGGCGGCATGGGAGGGATGGGCGACAACTCGATGATGCTGGTTGTCCTGCTGTTGCTCATGCAGCAGCAACAGCAACAGACGGGTAATCCGGGTCAAACTCCCTCCGGCGGATTGGATACCTCGTCGCTGCTTTTGGTGCTGCTGGCTTCTGGCGGACTCTGAGGACGTAAGTGACTTTGAGGAAATGAGTCATGCCAGCGAAATCGACCAATCAGATTGGCGCGTTCATCGTTGGCAGACTGCTGGCCGAAAGAGCCGGATTAAGCTCCGCACAGGCGACCCAGTGGGGTGCTGTGCTGATGGCAACGGGGTTGTCACCTGCCAGCATCCTGCTCGTCTCCGAACTGGCGCGACTGGATGCGGCCAATCTTGCGGCTCAAGCCGATCGCCAAATCCAGCTTCAAGCGGCGATCGAGCAGGCCGCCCGTAATTCGCAAGCCGCGATCGAAAAGCTGGAGCAGGTGACAGTCCGGCTCGACCAGTTGAGCGATCGGCTAGGACACCTGGAAGCCCAAACTTCCGACACCTCGAATCAAGCGACCTGCACGGAAATTTTGGCAGCGCTACGCGAACTGCGAGACGGGCAAGACGCTTGGTGCGATCGATCGGCTGCTGCCTCGATCGATCGCTGGCTCCGGCATTTAGTTTGGCGGTTCAGAAAATTCTGGACAAGGCTGCCACTGCATCACAGGCCGCATCGCAGAAAAAATCCTCACTCCCGTTGAGGCAAGTCGATCATGGAACCAGCGCTTTGGGAATTAACCGAGGGGGATGCCAGCGATCAAGTCGAAGTGATTATTCGGCTGCATCGGCCTGATCAAATTCCGCCGGATGTGCGCGTGGTGACGCAGTTTGGCAACATTGCCACCTGTCGAATTCGGCGCGGGGCGATCGTGCCCATCCGCAACGATGAAACGGTGGAAAGCATGAAAGCGCCGACGCTGTTGGCGGCTGAGGATGAAGTGCCGATCGAGGCAGAAATGCTCCACTCGCCTGCGATCGAAACGGACGATCGCCGTCCGCAGCGTCACGACCTGACGGGCAAAAATGTCGTCATCGGCGTGGTCGATTGGGGCTGTGACTTCACGCATTCCAACTTTCGCCATGCCGACGGCTCAACGCGCCTGCTCGCCCTGTGGGATCAAAGCGCTCCCGACCAGCCTGCCAAACCGAACCGCTACGGCTACGGCGTGATTCACACCGCCCAGGAGATCGATCGCGCTTTGCAGAGGGACGATCCGGCGGCGGCACTGGGCTACTTTTTTATCGCTCCGACCCTGCTGGCGTGGGAACGCACGGAACGCATGTCCTCGATATCGCGGCGGGCAACGGCAGCGCGGGCGATCCGATCGGAGTTGCGCCAGAGGCGGATTTGGTGTTTGTCCATCTGCACAATCGCAGCCTGCCCGGTCAGACGAATTTGGGCGACTCGGTGGCCGTGCTGGAGGCGGCGGATTTTGTGCTGCGGACGGCGAAAGACCGACCCACTGTGATGAATTTCAGCATGGGGCGGCAGATGGGACCGCATGACGGTTCCACGCTCGTCGAACAAGGCTTCGATGCGATCGTCACCTCGCGACCCGGATGCGCGATCGTCCAAAGTACCGGAAATTATTTCGATCGGATGGCGCACAGCGCGGGGCGCATTCTGCCAGGACAGACAATCACGATCGCCTTTGTGGTCAGCGCGGCGGACGTAACCCCGAACGAAATGGAAATTTGGTATTCCGGGCGCGATGTGTTGGCGATCGCCGTCCGCGCTCCCAACGGCCTGACTTCAAAGCAAACGGGACTGGACGATCAGGCGACGATTCGCCTTCAGAATCAGGCGGTGTGCAAGCTCTACCATCGCGCCCGCGAACCCAACAATCTCGACAACCACTGCCACATTTACATCGAATCGGGCGCACCTGCGGGCGAGTGGGAAGTGACCCTGAAGGGCGTGGATGTCGTTGATGGCCGCTTCAACATCTGGATCGAGCGCGATGCCACCTGTCCAAACTGTCAGTCGCAGTTTGAGGGAAGATACGTCGTGCCGCTGAGTACGACGGGCACGATCTGCAACGGCCTCCGCACGATCGCAGTCGGCGCATACGATGCCCACGATCCTGCTCATCCGCTGGGAACATTCAGCAGTTCCGGTCCGACTCGCGGCGGCGATCGCATCAAGCCGAATCTGATCGCTCCGGGTGTCCGCGTGTTGGCCGCTCGGTCTCGATCGCCTCATTCCGACACGGGTGACAGCCTGCTGATTCGCAAATCCGGCACGAGCATGGCCGCCCCGCATGTCGTTGGAACAGTGGCGCTGATGTTCGAGCTTGCCGATCGATACAGCAAAAAATTAGCCAACAAAGACACGCTCAATCTGCTGCTGAGCAGTACGACGCCCGTTGATGCGGAGGCAACGAGATTTATCGCGTCGGCAGCGGCGGCTCAACATCGACGCTGCCTAGATGCCACCCGCGACTTTTGCGATCGCCGTCGCAGCCGCCAGAACTCGATCGAACCACCCACACCGGGAGAACCACCATGAACAATCATCACGAAACGACCGTTGAAGCCAGCTTGCCCAGTGAATGGCTCGAAACGGTTGAAAGCGAATTGGCGGAGCGGATGCCCGTTCACCAGCAATTTCGATCGCGCCTTGCAGAGAGCCGGAGTGCCGACCGTTCGTTCTTTGCGCGATCTATATCTGATGTTTGCCCACCCGAATATTGCCTCGCTGAATCCGCAGTGGGTGCCACTGTTTGATGCGATCGCTGTTCCGGGTGCGTCCTCGCTCGCAGATTACGCCCCGGAGACATTCTGCTGCGGTCTGTTCCGGGCGATCGCTACGTCCACGCCGCATTTCTGGCTCGGATAATCTGCTACTGCCCGCTCAAGCTGCGACGCAGGCTGGACGCTAGAAACGATGCGCCCCGGCTATTATGGCGTGGTCGTGGAGGCGGGCGCACTGCCGCACCGTGCCGCCCAAAACTACGCCCGTCGCATTCTGGATGCTCGCGGGATGATGCCGCCGAATCAGGTCGTCTTGCGGCTGCGTCAAACCGGAAGTGCCGAATCCATCACCGAGCAGCTTGCCCCAACAGAAAACCTCGACGAAACGCTGGGCATCGACGAAGACAACGAGGCCGAAGCCCTGACCGACCTCGACGAAAGCACTCCGCCGCCGATGACCCCGACGAAAGCGCCAATGGCCGTGCCGTCGGGCAATCCGGCTCCGTTTGCGCCGCTGCCGCCTGCCGGAAGCTACTGGCCGATCGTCACCCGGATCAGTCAGGGTCGCACCGTCAGCTACACGGCTAATGACGGCAGTACGGTCGGCTGGGCAGGACGCCGCTGGTTGGCCGATCGCTCTGAGGGACGCCGCTATCACGTCGGCATCGATTTGTTTGCCAACTTTGGCGATCCCGTTGTGGCGATCGAAAACGGCGAAATTGTTCACTTCTATCCGTTCTGCTGCGGCGAAACCAAAACCACGAATGCGCTGTTTGTCGCCCATTCCAACGTCGTCGTGAATTACGGTGAAGTCGCTCCAGATTCGCTGCGGCGGACAGGGCTGCGCGTCGGGTCGCGAGTGCGGGCAGGACAGGTGATCGGCTATGTCGGTCGCAATCCGGGCGGCAGTACGATGATTCACTTTGAAGTCTACAGTCCCGGAACTCGTCGCAATGCCCAGTGGATGAAAAATGCAGCGCGTCCGGCCAATGTCCTCAACCCGACTCGCTATCTGCTGCACCTGCAAGAGCATGGGCTGGTCGGCACGGCAGGCGGTACGCCCGTCACTCCGGGCACAACTCCGGGCACTGTCATCCCTGCAACTCCGGGGACGGGGATCGATCGCTCCAGTCCAACCTATATTCAGTGGGTGCAGTCCTCGCTCAATCAGGTGAATAACGCGGGTCTGGTGGTCGATGGCGTCAGCGGGTCGCGCACTCGTCAAGCCGTCCGCGACTTCCAGCGCAGCAAAGGCTTAACCGTCGATGGCATCGTGGGCGCTCAAACCGAAGCGGCTCTGATCGCAGCAGGTGCGTCTCCACCACCGACAGCAGGTGGCGGAACCCGACCCGACCCCAACGCCAACGCCAACGCCGACCCCCACACCGTCACACCCGGAACCGCAGCCGGAGG
>JAAUTJ010000360.1 GCA_012031475.1 Leptolyngbyaceae cyanobacterium SM1_3_5
TCATCGAGGGCATCAAACAGCCCCCGACCCGCACTCGCGCGTCCCATTGCAATGGTCATTTCACAACCTCTTAATATTGCATTAAACCCGAACGGGTTCGGTTGTCCGGCGATCGCTGAGCGACTCAGGATGCCGCGATGGATAAGAGCGAGTTTTAAGCTTAGCGTCGGTGCGATCGCCCCCTTTGGCAGAAGCCTCCAGAAATCGATCTCTCTCGCTTGTCTGATGTAGACAACCGACGGTTCCGTTACCGAAAAGGATTCAACGTTTCTACATGATAGAGAGAGACGCAAAATTTTACAATCCGCAACTTTACTCTCAGGCAAGAATTTCGCCAAATTCGATCGCGATCGCCAGCTAAACCCCTCGTACAAACCGCTGAGAAGATTGGATAATGTGAGATCGAAGGCAGGTTTGCCCTCGATCGTCGTTGCTCACTTTAAAACTCATGGCTGCGTCAACAGCGTCTGTTCCTCAAAGCGATGGCTTCGCCTCCTCTGGGCGTGTCCTGCGTCAACCCGTACTCGGTTCGCGCCGATTCAGTAATTACTGGTGGGCATCCGTGATTTTCATTGGCTCACTCGGATTTTTCCTCTCTAGCATTTCGAGCTACACCAAAATTAACCTGCTGCCGTTCTCCAACCCGACCGAACTGCTGTTTTTGCCGCAGGGCATCGCAATGGGCTTTTACGGCACAGCCGGACTGCTGCTGTCCGTCTATCTGTGGCTGCTGATTGTCTGGAACGTGGGCGGCGGCTACAACGAGTTCAATGCCGAAACTGGAATGCTGAAGATCTTTCGCTGGGGCTATCCTGGCAAAAATCGCCGCGTCGAACTAGAGTATCGTCTTGACGAAGTGCAGTCGGTTCGCGTTGATATAAAAGAAGGACTCAATCCTCGCCGCGCCCTTTACCTCCGCATCAAAGGCAAAGGTGATATTCCGCTTACGCGCGTCGGACAGCCGCTTTCTTTGACGGCGCTCGAAAGCCAAGGCGCAGAACTGGCTCGCTTTTTGAACGCACCGCTAGAGGGACTCTAGGCGGCTTTGCCCCATTTTTAGGAACGAAAAACTTTAGGAACGAAAAAATATGCAGGTTAAGATTCCACGCTGGTTTGCAGCGTTTTTGCTCGCTGGTGCGATCGCCCTCACAGGCTGCACAGGCAGCAACACAGCCTCGAACCCAACAGGCTCGACGCCAACAGACACGGCAACTTCCGCAGACACGGCAACTTCCGCCGCATCGCCGACCGCGACTGCTTCGCCCAGCGCGATCGCCACACCGCGTCTCAACGGAGAAGCCACTGTCGAAATCATCGTCAAAGGCTCACCGATTCGCATCCGTGTGGATGGGGCAAATGCGCCGCTCACGGCTGGCAATTTTGTCGATTTAGTGAATCGCAAGGTTTATGACGGGACATCGTTTCATCGTGTCGTGAGAACGCCGCAGCCGTTTGTGGTGCAGGGAGGCGACCCCTTGAGCAAAGATGCAACCGTGCCTGACCGCCTGTTGGGAACGGGCAGCTTTGTCGATCCCAAAACCGAGCAGCCGCGCTATGTGCCGCTGGAAATCACGCCCGTCGGAGCGCAAGAACCTGTTTACAGCCAGACGCTTGCTCAGGCAGGCGTGACGCAGCCGCCCGTGCTGAAACATACACGTGGAGCAGTGGCAATGGCGCGATCGCAGTTTCCCGATTCAGCCTCGTCACAGTTCTACTTCACGCTGGCCGATCAGCCTTTTCTCGATGGCGACTATGCAGTCTTCGGCGCTGTGACTGAGGGAATGGAGGTTGTAGACCAAATCGAGCAGGGCGATCGCATTGAATCGGCCAAAGTCACCAGCGGACTCGATCGACTGGAAAATGGCGGACAGTAGCAGCGTCGAATCGATTCTGGCGCAAATTCCCGGCAATGCGCTGGGCAGTTTGCGCCGTGCGGATGCTTTGTGGCAGCGGTATCGATCGGGTAAAATTCCCATGCCGATCGCCGTTCAAA
This sequence comes from Leptolyngbyaceae cyanobacterium SM1_3_5, assembly GCA_012031475.1. Classification (GTDB taxonomy): domain Bacteria; phylum Cyanobacteriota; class Cyanobacteriia; order Elainellales; family Elainellaceae; genus JAAUTJ01. The sequence goes on from JAAUTJ010000360.1 coordinate 1,994, forward strand.
CCAGTTCTGAACTTTTGGACGCGATCGATTTGGATGTTGCGATCTGCGGCGGCACGTTGGGCATTTTGGTCGGCTGCGTTTTGGCAATGCGGGGCTGGCGCGTGGCCGTTTTGGAGCGGGGCATCTTGCGCGGTCGCGATCAGGAATGGAACATTTCGCGATCGGAACTGGATGTGCTGCTCGATCTGGAACTGCTGACGGTGAACGAGTTGGAGGAGGCGATCGCCACCCAATTCGATGCGGCTCGAATTTGCTTCAACGGCAGTCCTGAATTTTGGGTGAAAGATGTTCTGAATCTGGGTGTCGATCCGGTGTTTCTGCTCGATCGGCTGAAGGCGAAATTTCTGGCAGCGGGCGGGCGATTGCTGGAGCAGACGGCGTTTGAGCGGGCGATCGTGCATCCGAACGGCGTCACAATTCAGGCAGGCCAAACCCTGACGGCGCGATTGCTGATCGATGCGATGGGCTATTTCTCTCCGATCGTCCAGCAGATCCGACAGGGCAAAAAGCCGGACTCGATCTGTCTGGTGGTCGGAACTTGCGCGGAAGGCTTTCCTGAAAGTAAAACGGGCGATCTATTCGCGACTTTCACGCCCTTGCAAAATCAGTGTCAGTATTTCTGGGAAGCGTTTCCGGCTCGTGACGGACGAACGACCTACCTGTTTACCTATCTCGACGCGCACCCGAACCGCCCCAGCCTCGAAGAGTTGTTTGCGGATTATCTGCGCCTGTTACCGGACTATCAGGGCGTGGCGATCGACTCCCTCACCTTCAAACGCGCTTTGTTTGGTTTCTTTCCGGGCTATCGATCGCGATTGCGGATGCCTTGGAATCGAATTTTGCCGATCGGAGACAGCAGTGGTCAGCAGTCGCCGTTGAGCTTTGGCGGATTTGGGGCGATGATGCGGCATCTGCGGCGGCTGAGTGAGGGCATTGATGAAGCGCTGAAGGTCGATTTGCTCGATCGATCTGCCCTCGCCTTGCTTCAGCCCTATCAGCCAAATCTCGCCGTCACCTGGCTATTTCAGCGGGCAATGAGCGCCAAAATGGATCAGAAGGTCACTGACGATCAGATCAACGCTTTGCTGGCGGCGGTGTTTCAGGAAATGAGTCGGCTAGGCGATCCGGTTTTGAAGCCGTTTTTGCAAGATGTCGTGCAGTTTTCCGGCCTGTCGCAAACAATGCTGTGGACGGCGTTGCGGCATTTCGATCGCGTCCTGCCCGTCATTCCACAAGTCGGTTTGCCGCTGCTGATCGGCTGGCTGAGACACTATGCAAGTTTGGGGATCTACAGTGGATTAGATGCGGTTGTTCCGGCAATTGCTTCCCGCCTCACGCATCTTTCTCCACGAAATCAGTACTACGTTCATCGCTGGCTTGACGCTTGGCACTATGGCGCGGGCGGCGACTATCACGGTTAACGACAACGGTTAGATATGGACTTTCCTCGCGCTCGTCAGCAGTTTATTCAAGAAATTCAGCAGCCCGAAATCGACTTGGCGCGGGCGGTGTTGTTTTTGGCGCAGGAGGAATATCCCAATCTTGACCCGGATGTTTATTTAAACAAGCTGGACGCGATCGCCGCGCAAATTCGCGATCGCCTGCCCGCCGAACGCTATCCAATGCGAATCATTCAAACGATTAACAGCTATTTGTATGAAGATCTGCTGTATTCGGGCAATCAGGCGAACTACTACGACCCGCGCAACAGCTATCTGAACGAGGTGATCGATCGCCGTACGGGGATTCCGATCACGCTTTCGCTGCTGTATCTCGAAATTGCCAAGCGGCTAGATTTTCCGATGGAAGGCGTGGGACTGCCGGGACACTTCATCATTCGGCCTGCTTTGGCAGAGATGGAAATTTTTGTCGATCCGTTTCACAATGGCGAAGTGCTGTTTCCGGCTGACGCACAAGAGCGCTTGAGTCAAATTTATGGGCGATCGATTCCGATGCAGCCGGAATTCCTCGAAGCAACTACGCCGCGCCAGTTTCTCGCCCGAATGCTGAACAATCTCAAGGTGATTTACCTGAATGGCGGCGATTCGCAGCGCGGACTGGCGCAGATCGATCGCATCCTGCTTTTGTTTCCCGATGCGGCCTATGAACGACGCGATCGCGGCCTGATCGCTTACCAGCAGGGCAACTGGTCACAGGCGCGAATCGACTTACAGCAGTACGTGGAGCAAATGCCGACCGCACCCGATGCAGATACAATTCGGCAACTGCTCGATCGCATGACCGACGCTTAAGCAGGTTTGCGGGTGATCAGCGTCCAACCCTCTGTCGAGCCAATTTTTTGAGCGCGATCGAGATTCAGGGACTTGAGCGTTTCAGAATCGAGCAGCAAGTAGGGCTGTTTTGGACGCTGCCACCACCTGCGGATTTTCTGCGCTGAGGCAGGTTCGATCGATCGATCGCTATAGAAATTCAGGGATGGTCGGTAGTTTGGATAGGACGTAAAAATTGTGGCGCTGGCAGGCGTGTGTTTGTTGATCAGCGCGGCGACGGGCTTGACCGGATAGGTTTCCGACAGTTCCCAAATCCAGTGCGGCGAGAGCATCAGCAGCAAGAGCGTCACAAAGGTTCCCCAAGTCAGGACGGCGAGAAATTCCGGGTCTTGCCTTGCCACGAGAATTGCTGCCACGCTGAGAGTGAGCGCCATTGCTGCCAAGAGAGATGCCAGCGCGAAGTCTGGCAGGGGGCGCGTCCCGAAATAGAAGCTGGCTGCCCAAGCTGCGATCGCAAAGATGCCAAACAGCACGACCCAACTGCGCGAATAGCCTGACTCTTTTTGCCGAATGCCCGGATGTAGACCGCGCTGCCACAGCGTAGACAGTTGCCAGCCGATTGCCAATGCCAAAGCCGGATACAGCGGCAAAGCGTACCAGGGCAGCTTTGTCCCCATCAGCGAAATCGCCATGAAGTACAACCCCCCCCACACGATCGCGAGTTTCGCCCAACTGAGGTTGCGATTTTCCCAGGTGAGCTTCAGCGCGATCGGCAAAAACAGCACCCAGGGAAAGCCATTTTTCACCACTTCCAGCAGGTAGTACCAGGGCGGTCCACCATTACTTTCAACCGATGACCAGATGCGGCTAAAGGATTGTTCGACGAGGTTGCGATCGACAAACGCCAAACCATATTCTTGCCACTGTGCGGCATACCACAGGGCGATCGGCACGGCACCCAGAATTAGACCGCCCCAAAGATAAGGCAGCTTCAGCAAACGGGGCGTATCCCAGGCGAGGAAGGCGATCGCGATCGTGCCAAACAGGACACCGAGCATAATTCCCTTCGTCAGGCAAATTAGGCCGAGGCCGGAGTCCAATGCCGATCGCATAGCGGCTATTGCGGCGCGATCGAAGCAAACACCACATCGTCATCAGCAAAAAGCACAAGATCGCCCCGTCCAGCATGGCGAGCGCCCCTGCCGCACAACTGGAAGCCAAGTCAGGTACACCAGCGCGGCAAACGCTGCCGGAGTGCGACGGTGGAACAGTTCGCGACCCAAGCCATACAGCAGCGGCACGGAAAAGGCCGTCAGAATTGCTCCGGGCAGGCGGGCTGTCCACTCGTTGACGCCGCCCAAGTGAAAGGCATTGGCGATCAGGACATGGACGAGCGGCGGCTTGTTGAGGTAGGGCTGGCCTGCGATCGAGGGAAACAGCCATGAATCGGTCGATCGCGCAATTTCGCGGGCGACTTGGGCAACCAATCCTTCATCCCAATCGCGCAGAGGCAGGTCGGCCCAAA
>JAAUTJ010000361.1 GCA_012031475.1 Leptolyngbyaceae cyanobacterium SM1_3_5
GCGGTGATTTGGCTAAAGCCTGCAAACAGCGTCAGGATGGCAAGCAAGCAGGACGTAATGCCTAAAAACGAATAAAATCATCATTTCAGAAGGTGAAGAAATGCACTAAAAGGGTTTGGTACGAAGCCGAATTGCGATTAGCGTCAGCGCTCCAGTACTAACTAGACCTGTCCAGAAAAAGCGGTGATCGCTTACGCCATTCACAACAGAAACATTGAAAGAAACTGGCTCTGCAACCGCTTGTCCCAAAGCGTCTGTATGCTCCAGAACGTGAATGGCGATCGTCAATGATTCGGCCTGCTGAGTTTTTAGATCTAATTGACTTTTCAAATCAGATTCAAACCAACTTTCACCGTCTTCACTGCCCGATTCTGTCCAAGCATCTTCGATCGCGCTGGCAACAATTTGATTTTGAGCATCGCGAATTTGAATTTCATACGTTACCCAGCGATTTTGACTAAGTTGGGCAAGAATATCCAGGCGAAGTGCGCCGATTGCGGTAGGCTGAACCTGAACGGACGCGAGACTTTGGCTCTGTGAGGGCTGAATGGTCAGAGTTTGGTTTGCCAGCAATTTGCTCAGAAATGGACTTGCAAGCAGTGCAATCAACGTCGAAAACGTGGCAAATCCGCTTAGATAAATCCACAGATTTGAGCGATCGGATTCAGGGCGATGGGAAGCTTCCATGTAGCGGGATTTTGTGCAAAAGTGAGACGACAAAAGCAATCGTTGCTGTGTCAGGAAAGTATGCTGTGCCAGGAAAGTAGATACATTGAAGTGAATTCAAATTCAGCAAAGTTGGAGAATTGAAATGGAAGTTGTTGAGCGCGTCGCCGCCACTGTGGGCTGGAGCTTTTTAGGTGTTGTTCTACTGTATGCTGCGCTGCGGCTGTTTGATCTGTTCGATCCGATCAACTATCGCGCTGAAATTCGTCAGGGTAATCCTGCGGCTGGGATGATTTTTGCTGCGCTCATTGTTTCGATCGCAGCGGTAATTATTGCCGTGATTGTGACTTAATTTCTCGCAGGGCGTCCAGCCACAACCCGATATTTTACAAAAGTTCAAACTATGACAAATGAGCCATTCAGAATGAGGCGCGATCGAGGCAACCATCCGCCTACTCTCAACTCCTATTGAAAGAGAAAGCAGTTGGCGATCGAGGCATTCATTTTCTGTCTGTTCAGTAACAGGAAATATTGGTTTCTTGCAGGATGAGCAAGCCTAATTGCTTCAGAGCGTACATCACTGCACTCAAGCAAGTATGAACATTTAACTTCTGATCAGTATGCTCTAAATACTTTTTCACTGCTCCAGAACTCAATTGTAAAATCGGCGCAATTTTGCTATCACTTTTGTCCATTGGACAGGTCAAAAACGAGGCGAATATTAAGCTTGCGATCGATCGGTTCAATCTGAAGCAGAAAGCAGAATTGCGGTGTCTTGATGTGTTTTCATAGGTGGCGATCGCGGGATTTAACCACTGCTGTAACCAGCTTTTGAGAAGTTCATCTCATTCTAGTTCTCTCAGAGTGACGAAACAGGAATCATCCGCAAAAATGCGAGGATGCAGGTTTCCGTCAGTCAAGGATAAGGAGCTTACCCCATCCGTTGAAAGACGTAGAACTCGTAGGTAGTGCTTTAAACCTCCCAACCCTCACCTGTCGGAAATTTAGGGATAAACAAGACCATCAGTGAACCGATGGGTGATCCTACACGCCCTAGTATTGTGCTGGCCTACAGCGAAGAGTCAAGCCGCGAATACTTCATCGTTTAAACACAAAGATTTTGGTTCTGTGAAGTTTCCAAGAGGAGTTCGATCCACTTTCTAATTTCTTGTTAACCGTATTAGTACGCACTCTTGATCGATTTTTAATGATTGATTAACTTCCTTAATCTGTGTGGTTGAATACATTTCAAAGGAGATTATGATGCTTCGCATACTTTATGCTGCTGGTCCAGGAAATGTGCTGGGAACCTACAAACACTGGGCGATCGGTGAGGAAGATCCTCTGCAAGTTAGCGTCACCTATTCGAGCCAGTTCTACACGGTTTGTCGCCAGCTTGGGGCATTTGGCTACATCATTTCTCATCATCCAGAAGCCGCAGTTTTTGAAACAGAACGTCTCAAAATTGAACACCGTCCAAAGCAGATCGAGAGCAAATCGGCTGTTCACTATCACCTCGGTCAGTTGCAATATGGGTTGAGCTTGCTGCTTTCAGCATTGCGCTGGCAAGCAGACGCAGTGGTTGTTGCTGATGGAACAACCCACTGGTTTGTGTTGAGCATTTTGCCCCTGCTGGGTGTGAAAGTTGATTCCTTCGCTGCACTGTATGCCCTGGAACAAATACGTTCCTGAAAAAAGGTCAATCAGATCATCTGGCGCTTGAATCGCTTTTTGTTCAGTAGATGCCATCAAACGCTGGTTGTTTCTCAAGAAATTGGAGAACAAATCAAGCAGTGGACGGGCAAAAAGCATCCACCGATCGAAGCTTTTTTGCCTGTCTATCGCCAGTCTGAATTCAAACCGATCGCGCCACCGTCTGCCGATCGATCGCCCTTCAATGTGCTTTATGTTGGGCGAATTGAAGCTAGTAAAGGTGTGTTTGATCTGCTCGAAGTGGCGAAGCGGTTTGCAGCAGAAGGGAGGCACGATATTCGCTTTGATTTGTGTGGAGATGGTTCAGCCCTGACAGCGCTACAGCAAGCTGTTTCCGAAGCTGGTCTGTCCGATTCCTTTGTCTGTCATGGACACCGAAACAAAACGCAAATGCGCGATCGATTCAATCATTCCCATGTGGTAATTGCCCCCACCAGAACTGATTTTGTCGAGGGATTTTGCAAGGTAGTTGCTGAAGGCGTCTTAGTTGGCCGTCCGGTTGTCACGTCCGCCGCTTGTCCTGCGATCGCATATGTGCGTCCGGCTGTGGTTGAGGTGCAGCCCAATGATGTTAAAGGGTATGGGGATGCGCTGCTGAGACTGTGTGACGATCGCGCTTTTTATGAAGCTAAACGGCAAGACTGTTTGGATGTTCAAGATCAGTTTTATACGCCGCTCAAGAGTTGGGGAAACACCTTGAAATCCACGCTGCTTAGCCTCAGTGAGACGCAACAGGCCAAACCTAAATTTGTGAAGCGCAAGAAAGCAATTCGGCTGTTGCTGAACGTTACCAGCAGCTAAGGTTTCATTCAAAGCCTTTTACCTTCTGGAAAGTGAAAGGCTTTGAATTCGAGCGAGTTTGTACTGCGGGCTGAGCGGATGTGTTTTTCTCTGGTTTTATGAAGAACATCAGAAGAATTACTGAATTTCTCTTGAATCTATCCTGATTCAGATGTGCAGCACGGTAGGATCTGGGAGGTTTGAACCACTTCCGTCGATCGCTGCCCTCAATCGCATCCCATCAATGATTCACCTGATCACCGAGCGTCAACCGCTGCCGCTGCCGATCGATCGCGACCGCATCATGGCGGCGATCGACGTGGGAACCAATTCGATTCACATGGTCGTCGTGCGGATTCAGCCGCGCCTGCCCGCCTTCACGATCATCGCCAGAGAAAAAGCAACGGTGCGGCTGGGCGATCGCGACAAGACGACGGGCATGTTAACAGCTGCCGCGATCGATCGGGCCACTGTTGCCCTCAAGCGCTGTCAAGGCATTGCCCAAAGCCTCAAGGCCGAAGAAATCGTCGCCGTCGCCACGAGCGCAGTCCGCGAAGCACCGAACGGACGTAATTTTCTGTCCCAAATTGAAAAAGAATTGGGGCTGGTGATCAACCTGATTTCCGGACAGGAAGAAGCCCGTCGCATCTATTTGGGCGTCTTGTCCGGGATGGAATTCAACTTTCAGCCGCACATCGTCATCGACATCGGCGGCGGATCAACCGAACTGATTTTGGGCGATGGACACGAGCCGCGAACGTTGAGCAGCACGAAGGTCGGAGCCGTCCGCCTGACTCGCGAACTGGTCAGCACCGACCCAATCAGCAACTCGGAATTCAACTATCTCCAAGCCTATGCGCGGGGAATGCTGGAGCGATCGATCGACGAACTCAAATCCTACCTGCACGTGGGCGAACAGCCGCGACTGGTCGGCACATCCGGCACGATCGAAGCCCTTGCCGTCCTCCACGCTCGCGATCGCTTGGGGATTGTCCCGACGCCAATGCACGGCTATGAACTGCCCTTGCGCGACTTGCAGGAAATGATCAATCGCCTGCGCCGTCTGAGCTTGAGCGATCGCGCTGCCCTGCCGGAGATGTCTGATCGAAGAGCCGAAATCATTTTAGCGGGCGCGGTGATTCTGCAAGAGGCGATGCTGCTGCTGGGACTGGAAAGCGTTCTGATCTGTGAGCGATCGCTGCGGGAAGGCGTGATTGTCGATTGGATGCTGACGCACGGACTGATTGAAGACCGCTTGCGATTTCAAGGCTCGGTGCGCGAACGCAGCGTCATCAGAGCGGCGGAAAAATATCAGGTGAATCTCGATTACAGTCAGCGCGTCGCAAAATTTTCCCTAACTTTATTCGACCAGACGCAAGGCAAACTGCACGACTGGGGCGAGTCCGAGCGCGAACTTTTGTGGCAGCGGCAATGCTTCACAACTGCGGCCATTTTGTGAATCATTCCGCGCATCACAAGCATTCTTACTATCTGATTCGTAACGGCGATTTGTTGGGATATACCGAAGCGGAAATCGAAACGATCGCCAATCTTGCCCGCTATCACCGCAAAAGCAATCCCAAGAAAAAACACGAAACCTATCGCAACATTACCAGCAAAAAATATCGCCGCGTTGTCGATCAGCTTCACACCATTCTGAAGATTGCAGCCGCACTCGATCGCCGCCAAATCGGAGCAGTTGACCAAATTCAGTGCGAATTTATTCCCGACCAATCCACACTATTTCTGCGGGTTCGATCGAGCCATCCCCAAGACGACTGCGCGATCGAACTGTGGAGCTTGAACCTGAAAAAAGACAGCTTTGAATCAGAATTCAACCTAAAGCTGATTCCCGTTTTGGAATGTTCGCTCGTGGGAAGTGAGTCGAAGTAAAGGGATTGAATTGTTCTGAAAATTAGCCGCAGTTTTCTTTAGGAAAAAACGGTTTGTGAGCAGTTTGATCGATCGGAGCAGCCCCCCAAATCCCCCATGTAGGGGGGACTTTGAGGTTGGTTTGCGAGTGCAATTCTTGGTTGAAACGATCTTTTTGCTGCCAAGTGATCTAGCGGATCGATCGACGGGCTTCAAAGTCCCCCACGAGTGGGGGATTTAGGGGGCGTTTCCCACAAGTCGCACCGCAACCTCCAGTCATCAAACTGACGTTGACCAGTTCGATCGCGCCAATCGATCGCTGATTTGCTGTTGCCAAACTGCTAATTCTTGGGCAAACTCATCGCTTTGCAGTCCGCGTCGCCACAGAATCAAAGCATCTTCGCCATTGTCGGGATAGTATTTCGGTCGCTTGCCGACTTCGGTGAAGCCAAACTTTGCGTAGAGGTCGATCGCTACTTGATTAGAAGCTCTTACCTCCAGCGTTGCCCAGCTTAAATTTCGTCGTCTGGCCGCGATTAATAAAGCCAGCAGCATCGCCTGTCCTAAACCTTGGCGCTGATAGTCGGGATGAACGGCGAGTAAGGTGATGTGCGCCTCATCCAAAATTGCCCACATACAGCCCAGTGCGATCGGCAGACTAATGGAATCACTCGTTAAAATCAACAGTTCGCTGTTAGGGCTGTTCGATT
>JAAUTJ010000362.1 GCA_012031475.1 Leptolyngbyaceae cyanobacterium SM1_3_5
GATTGTTGCGAGATTGGGTTTGACTCATCCACCGATACTCGACCTTGCACAATGCGGGCTTGATGTCCCTGGCGATTTTTCGAGCTGGGGCGGATGAACAGGAGCGCAGAGCCTAGCTAAATCTCGGTGTTTGCCACCCAGGGGGGGACGGTCTTGCGCTCTACTCTCAAGATACAAGGGGGCGACTGCGTAAGTCCTGCTTTCCTTAGAAATCATGCAAAACTCTAGTTTTCCTCCTGACGTGAGCGAAGTTTTAGGCTGCTACGTCTGTGTTGATCCTCGCCGTGATGGAATTGTCTACAGAACAAGTTCTGCTGTCCGTCTAAATTCCAGGGATCAATTGCTAATAAAAAAGGAGGGATTGATACCCTCCTCAAGAATGAGAAAATTAGCGATTAGTTGTGAATGGCTTGCTCTTGAGCGGCGATCGCTTTGCCTTCGTTGGGCGCGTCAGTTCCGTTGTTTTGGCTCAGTTCAGCCAAATTCACTTTAACAACGGTGTTGCGAGCTTCGGTCACTTTCGGCAATGTCAAAGTCAAAATGCCATCCTTGTAATCGGCCTTGACCTGATCGTTGATCACTGCAACAGGCAGCGTAATCACCCGCTGAAACTTGCCGTAACGGAATTCGCTGTTGAGCAAATTTTCAGACTGCGGCGATTGACGATATTCACCAACGATCGCTACTGCTTCACGGCTGACTTGAATGTCAATATCTTTGGCTTCCAAGCCCGGAAGCTGTGCCCGCAGTTCGATCACATCGCCCATGTCGCGCAGTTCAGTTGCAGGCGACCAAGCAGACTCATTGCTGGCAATGAGTTCATCAAACACGCGATCGAATTGTCGACGCAGCGTTTCCATTTCGCGAATCGGTTGCCAGTAACGAACTAACATTTTGCTCACCTCTTATTCGATGAATGGTTCACTCTTTCGAGATGATTCCATCGTGCCGCAATTTTGCGATCGCTTTAGTCAGGAGAACACAACTGCGGCAGTAGAGTTTTCCCAACTTTGACGCAGGGGGTTGGGTTAAACCTGTTGGGTTAAACCTTCTGACTTCACCAACCTTTCACGACGCAATGCGTACACATCCCCCAGCGCTGAAGTTCGCCCGCAGGTGTGGGACAGCCGCAGTTTGGGCAGAGCGGTAAATGCTGCGATCGCGTTTGCATGGCGATCGCCCAATGTTGAAAAGCGGTTGTCGGCGTTTGCTCAGCGGGAACGGCTTCAATCGCCTCAGTTACTTCAACTCGGCAGGGATGCCCCTGAAATAGCAAAGTCGTGGAAGTCGTGACCGGGGGCGGTGTGGTTTGCCACTGGCGGGGTGAAAAGCGAATGTCAGTTAGTGCCAGCGGCAACTGGGCGTTGAGGCGATCGAGAATGCGAATGCGCTCAAAGGCCAAGGTTTGCGACCAGACGGAATTGGAGGTTGCCACCTGAAGCACCTGCCGCTGAATTCCAATCGGGCGGGTTTGCGTGGCGATCGTCGCGCCCACCACTTCACCCCAAACGGCGGCGAGTCGCTGGAACTGCTGGCGTTCTTGCCAAGCGCTTTGTTGAAGCGAATTTAGGACGTGGTGGAGCGATCGAAGAGCCATGAGCAAAGGTACTATTCGGCAGCAGTGCCCAACAGTATAAAGACCAATTGGCGACAAATCCAAGCAGATTTAGTGTAGATTTAGACTCAATTTGCTCAACCAATGCTATTCTTGGCGATCTCACGGAGTTTCATCTTGTGGCGATCGCTTTGAGTCGCGCCACTGAAAGTCAGTTCACTTCGCATTCCGCTTGCCAGGAGAATTGTTTATGCGCCGATCTTCAGTTCATGCTTCCCTGTCACCCAGTTTGCACCCCGCGTTGCAGGCCGCACTCGGCAGCCTCGACGTGCAGCTTGAAGCAGAACTGACGCGCTATCGTCGCCAGCGTCATCTTCAGCGTCGTCGCCAGCACGATGCCAAACCGATGAATATGATTGCAGTGCAGGCGGTGGGTGGCCGAACACAGCCTCAAGTTCCGCCCGCGCCTGTGCCAGCAGACCCCTGGCAGGCCGAACCGTCTGCACCGCTGGCCGTGCGGAGTGCGATCGCTACTTCTCCACAATCGATCCGGCCTCAACCGCCTGCTGAACCTGCGGCTGATTTGGGGCGGGCGATCGCCTTCAACTCAATTTCCGATCCCGTCACGGTTCGCGATCCCGTCACTGTTTTGCAGCCGGATGATTTTGTTGATCGATCGGATGATGAATCGGAACCGGATGACTATCTTGCCTCGTCAGAAGAACTGCTGCGGAGTTTGGCTGAGGAAGAAGCCGACTTGCGCCGTCAGCGCCAATCGAAGGGTCGCGATCGCTCCTCACACCCTTGGGAATCGGCTCGCTCCTGCTGCTCCTGCTCTCTAGCGCCACGCTGGGCTATCTGGTTTTGAATCCGGGAACGCTGCAAGGCTGGAATCTGAGTCGCTTCTGGAATCGATCGCCCGCCCCCGCAACCGTTGCGCCGCTTGAATCACCTGCCGCGATTACCCCTTCCGTTGCGCCTTCGCCCGACCTCTCCAGCCAAGAATTTCACGATCTCAACCTCGACACGCTGAGTACGCTGCCGATGTCGCCTTCGCCTTCGCCTTCGCCACTTCCAACGGCAACGGCGATCGCCCCGTCTCCCGGCGTTGCATCCCCCAGCCTTCCCGCTCCCGCCAGTTCGACGACGGTTCCGGCTCGTCCGAGGGCGATCGCTCCCAGCCCAACGACGCCAACCGTCACGGTTCCACGCCGACCTGCACCCGTCGCCCCACCTGCCCAGCGCAGTTCGACCGCACGAGACCGTTCCGGGACACCACGATCGGCTCCGGCAGCGCGTCCAGTTCAGCCTCGTCCCGCCGCACGTCCTGCCGCTGAACGTCCGGCTCCGCGCCCCGTTCAGCCTGCACGACCTGCTCGGCAAGCCGATCGTCCGGCGCAACCTGCTCCGCGTCGATCGCCTGCTGGAACGTCCGGTTCCGCGTCCTGCCGCGCCCGCCGCCAGCGCACCCCGCCCGAACACGCCGGCCTCGCTATGTAGTGGTGAGTCCGTATAGCGGCGATCGCAGCCTGGACGCAAGCTCAGCGCGTTGTGGGTGATGCCTATGTGCGAAATCTACCGAACGGGGCGCAGGTGCAATACGGCGCGTTTAGCGATGGCGATCGAGCCAGGGAACTCAGCCAGCAGCTTCAGCAACAGGGTATTTCGGCTCAAGTCGTTGAAGCGGGTGGAAATTAAGCGTCGATCGTCCGAACATGACTCCCGATATTGCGTGAGCGCTTCAGGCAAAAGCTCTGCCGTAAATTCAAATACTTTAGAAGCGCTGCATCGGCGTGTCACCTTTCACATACAGCGGATGGCGCGGCTGGTTCGATCGCGTCACACCCAGGCAAAACAGGCTTTGCCCGCTCAGTAATTTCAGCACAACGCGATCGCGTCCATGCAGCGATCCCCAGTTGCCCCAAGCCAGCACGATCGCATCCGCCCGATCGCAAACGGTTTGCAGGTGTCGATCGTTTTCCTGGCCGATCGGGGCTTTCGATCGTCGTAAGATCTGCGGCTGCGTCGCTCGAAACGCAAACAGATTCACCACGTCCACCGCTCCATAGCCCCAACTTTGAGCAAACTGAATGCAGCGGCGAATCGTCGGATCGTTGCGATCGGCATCTGCCGTACTGGGATTCAGCATCACAAAACTCAAGCGCGGCAAAGTCACATCCCACTCGCGCCACAGCCAGTAGCGATAAGTTTCGCTGTGATCAAAAACGGCTCCGCTGCGGAGTGATGCAAGCAACGGCATCCAGCAATTTCAGCAGTGATGGGGCTTTTCTGATTCTAGTCGCAATCACGTGTAGAAACTGTTTTCCAACGCTTGTAGGGGGGTGAGCGAAATTTGCCGCTTGAGTCAGTGGAGGGGTGGAGGGGTGGAGGGGCAAAAGGAACAGACGATCGACTAATTTTGAAGGTGCGATCGCATTTTTCTACCAAAAGAGGGAGATTCTGGCTGGCAAAGCTAACTGTGATACATCGCCAGTGCGGAAGCGCAGTTAAGCTTAAACGTTTATGAGTTGTAGTAGATCGACTCAAGCTAGCAAGTTCCTATGACTGCTTTTCGTCCACTCTCTGTTCAGGCGGCATTCACCTTATCGGGGCATTACTATACTGCCTCACAGATTTTCGAGCAAGAAACACAGCGCATTTTTCGCAATCACTGGATTTGCGTCGGACGCAGCGAGCAAATTGCCGACACGGGAGATTATTTTCTCGCTGAAATTGGCGCAGAGAATCTGATTATCCTACGCGATGCTCAGGGTCGATCGCGTGCCTTTTTCAATGTCTGCCGTCATCGCGGTACGCGCCTGTGTCATCAGTCGCAAGGTCACTTGGGCGAAACGATCGGCTGTGCCAGTCACGGTTGGCAATACAGCCTGGAAGGACAGTTGCGATCGACATGGCGAGATCCTGTCTTGTTTGAGGAAAATATTCCGTCCGAGGAAAATGCGCTGTTTGGCTGTGCGCTCCATGAGTGGGAAGGGTTTCTTTGGGTGAACCTGGCTCCTAATCCAGTTCCGTTTATGCAGACGGTTTCGCCATTGCTCAATCAGTTTGCGCCTTGGCGACTGGCGAGTTTGCGCGTAGCCCAGCAGGTGACGCAGGACTTGCAGGCCAACTGGAAGCTGATTTTTCAAGCCTACTGCGATCGCTACTTTCATCCATCGACCGCCCGCCGGGGCTTCGACAGCGCTACGCGATCGCCCAACCTCAGCACGGGCGCATTTTTGGGCGCATCCCAAGCGATCGATCGCCATGCGCTGCCGCTGCCCGGACTGCACGGCGAACAGGGCAACCGCGCCTACTACTATTCGTTGTTTCCGACGATGATGCTGAGCTTGTATCCCAGCCATGCGATCGCTGTGCGGCTGTATCCGCAAGCGGCTGACCGGACGCGCATCGTTTGCGAGTGGCTGTGCGATCGCTCTGCCGTGAACTCGGAGGCGATCGAAACTTGGCAGCGGACGCATCGTCAAGCTTGGTTGGGCTGTGAACAAGTGCAGCGATCGCTCCACACTTCGCGATCAAATCCTGCCAGCAGTTTGACCGCTTTCGATCGCGAATATCTGCGGGTGCTGGGCGCTTCGGCCTTTCGTTTGCCGCAAAATTACGCTTGCCACGAGGGACACTGAAGAAATCGGCACAAGGTGGCACAGGCGATCGATTGATCTCTCGCACACTGAATTTAGCGTTTAACTGTCTTTTTGCCCTGTCGCTTCTGGCGGCGGGCATTTTATTTTGGCGCTGATGCTTCTGGAGCCAGGGCGATCGCCTCGTGCTAGTGTTACGGCTGATTGCGAATCTTAATCTTTCTTCAAGGTACAATTCTAAAGAAAGCCTAAAAAGTTCGATGCAGACGGATTATTACGGAATTTCGATCGTTTCAGCACAGTTTGCTTTAGGCTGGCGCTGGCAAGTTGCCCTGCCGATCGGCTCAAACATTATTACGTCCGACGAAACCTTTGCCACCGCAGAGCAAGCCTTGTCCAGCGGCTACCACTGGCTGCGGGTCGAGTCGGCTTTTGGCGCGTTGAACCGCTGCCTTTCTGAAATTTGCGTCAGCGGCAGGCTGCACCCGCAGGAACACCGATCGCTGATGCAGTCGTTTTGCTGCTGACGGCACATCGATAGAGCGATCGGCAGGGATTAGAGAACGCGAGATCTCGCGTC
>JAAUTJ010000363.1 GCA_012031475.1 Leptolyngbyaceae cyanobacterium SM1_3_5
GTCGGGGCAATGGTGAACGGGGACGGCATCGCGCAGTCGTGGCTTGGTCATCCCGTCTTTGAAGATGGCGAGGGTCGGGAACTGACCGTGCGTCGAATGCCGAACTTCTTCGAGAATTTCCCGGTTGTGTTGTTCGATCGCAACAATGTCGTCCGGGCGGATATTCCGTTTCGGCGGGCGGAAGCGAAGTACAGCTTTGAGCAGACGGGCGTGACGGTGAGCTTCTTTGGTGGTGCGCTAGACGGCAAAACCTACGACGACCCGATCGCCGTCAAAAAATATGCGCGGCAAGCGCTGCTTGGCGAACCGTTTGCGTTCGATCGCCAAACGCGAAATTCGGATGGAATTTTCCGCACAAGTACGCGGGGCTGGTTTGCGTTTGCCCACACGTGCTGGGGGCTGTTGTGGTTCTTTGGGCATCTGTGGCACGGAACACGAACGATTTTCCGCGATGTGTTTGCAGGAATCGATCCAGATTTGGAGGAGGAACAGGTCGAATTCGGAGTTTTTCAAAAGGTTGGAGACGCAGGAACGCGCAAACGAGTTGCCGCCTGATCGCCCCCCATGCGAGTCCTCAAAGTCCCCCATTGAATGGGGGATTTAGGGGGCTTTCCCAAGTTTCTCAATGCAAACGGATCGATCGCCTCCTGCCTATCTTTATCTCAACAATTCCTGGAGTGATCGCTCACCTTCTCATCAAGAATAGTTGTCAAACAAAAACATTGATTAACTTTCACAGAGATCAAGAAATTTGATGACAATAATTCTAGTGAAACTCAATGAATTAAAAACCGCATTTTTTTATCTTTTGCCTTGTTAAATCTCGATTGCTCGATCGCCTTTTCAAACTGGATTGCTGCATGAGGAGAACTGCATGAGAATTTTGCTAATTGAGGATGATGAGTGCATTGCGAAATCGCTGGAAACGATTTTGACGAAGGAAAATTATGCGGTTGATGTGGCGATCGATGGTGAACTCGGCTGGCGGCTGATTGAGGCGTTTGCGTATGATTTGATTCTGCTGGATGTGGTTTTGCCGAAGGTGGATGGGATTACGCTCTGTCGGCAAATTCGCGAATCCAACTATCAAACTCCGGTTCTGTTGCTGACGGCAAGAGATTCGAGTCGTGATCGCGTCCTCGGTCTGGATGCGGGGGCGGATGACTATGTGGTGAAGCCGTTTGAGCGATCGGAATTGCTGGCGCGGATGCGGGTTTTGCTGAGGCGAAGCACGACGCCTGTTGCACCGATTTTGGAGTGGAATTCGCTTCAGCTTGATCCGGTTTCTTGCCAGGTGAAGTATGGCGATCGCCCGCTCCAGTTCACGCCCAAGGAATATCGGCTGCTGGAGTTGTTCTTACGAAATCCGCGCCATGTGTTTAGCCGCAATGCAATTCTGGAGCATCTTTGGAGCGCGGAGGAAGCCCCGACGGAAGACACCGTAACGGCACATATTAAGGGGATGAGGCAAAAGCTGAAGTCGGCGGGTGCGCCTGCAAATTTTATTGAAACGGTCTATGGAATTGGCTATCGACTGCGGCAAGAATCGATCGAACCTCTCACACCAACCAGCCCGATCGATCAAACGCATCAGGTGCGCCAGGAGCTTGAACAAAGCTGGCACAAGCAGGAAATTCGATCGGCGCTGCAAACGGTTTGGCAAAAATATGAATCGCAAAATCAAGCCAGAGTCACGGTGATTGAGCGGGCGATCGCTGCCCTGGAATCACAACAGATTCCTTTCGATTTGTGGCAGCAGGCACAACACGCGGCTCACAAATTGGCGGGCGCGTTGGGACTGTTTGAGCGCGATCGCGGTTCACAAATTGCGAAGCAGCTTGAGCAAACTTTTCGTAGCCGAAAACTGCCCAATTCGCAACAGCTACAGTCGCTCAAACAGCTAGCCGCAGAATTAAAAACGACGCTGGCGCAGCCGACCGAATCGCTCGATCGCCCCACGCCCCTGCTGATTCTCGTTGATGACGACTCGCCGCGATCGATTCCCGATGCGGTGAATGTTGAGCAGGCGGCGGATCTGGCAACCGTTTGGCGGCAGTTGCAGGATCAGGCGTGGCCGGAAGTGTGGCTGCTGCGGCGTTCGCTCGCGGATTTGAGCGAGGCCGACTGGCAGCAGTTGCGCGACATTGCCTCGACGCTGCCGCCCGTGCCGATCGTGGCCTTGAGCGATCGCGCCGATCTGGATGCGCGAATTCAGCTAGCTAGAGCAGGCGTTTCAGCCGTTTTACCGATCGCGCAGTTCGAGCGCCTGTTCCAGTCGGTGACGCACCGATCGATCGCGCAGGTGCTGATGGTGGACGATGACCCGCAAATTCTCGCGGCCATGCAGACCTATTTGCAGCCTTGGGCGCAGGTGACGGCGATCGACCAGTCGCGTCAGTTTTGGAACGCGCTGCAAACTTGCCGCCCCGATTTGCTGATTCTCGACATCGAAATGCCCCACTTCAACGGCATCGAACTCTGCCAAACCGTCCGCCACATGCCCGCTTTCCAAACCCTGCCGATCGTCTTCCTCACTGCCCACACCGACCAGGGAACCCTCCACCGCGCCTTGATGCCGGAGCCACCGCCCTCCTCCACAAACCGATCGCCCCCGACATCCTCCACCGCATCCTCACTGAACTCTATCGATCGCAACTCCACCTCGCCTAACGTAGAGACGCGAGATCTCGCGTCTCTACCCCGCCTAAACGAACGCTCGATCGCCGTCACCCCATGCAAAACCCCTCACCCGACCCGTACAGACGCGAGATCTCGCGTCTCTCCGAAATCCCCGACACCCACTTCGCGCTGATGCTCCACCGCATGACCAACCGCATCCGCCAATCGCTGGAACTCCCGGAAATCCTCGATGCAACGGTGATTGAGGTGCAGGCGTTTTTGCAAACCGATCGCGTCAAAATCTACCAGTTTCACCCCGACCAAAGCGGCGAAGTCGTAGCCGAAACCATCCAAAATCAGCGGCTTCCCACCCTGCTGCACCACAATTTTCCCGCTGAAGACATTCCCGACACGGCTAGAGCGATGTTTTTGACCGATCGACAGCGATCGATCGTCGATATCACCCGGCAGGAAATCACGCTTTCCCCGGTCGAAGACGGCTGGAGCGAACCGCCCAACCTGCCGCCTACCACGCATCTGCGTCCGGTCGATCCCTGCCATGTTGAATATCTGCTGGCGATGGGCGTCCGGTCTTCGTTCGTTGTGCCGATTCTGGCGGCGATCGCCTCTGGGGGTTGCTCGGTCTCGCATCACAGCGAAACTCGATCGATTTCCGACCGCGAACTTCAGGTCGTGCAGATCGTCGCGGATCAGCTTTCGATCGCGATCGCCCAGTCGCAAATGCTGCAACAAACTCGCCTCAGAGCTTTTCAGGAGGCAACGATCAACCGCATTAACACGCTGCTGCACACGATCCCGGATATGCGGCTGCAAAATGTGCTGGCCGAAGCGATCGCCGCCCTCAAAGGCTGCGGCGGCAGGCTGTATGTCGTGCCCCACGCCGAGCAGTCGTTTCAGCGATTCACGCAGGGCGATCAGCCGACTTTGACGGACGCGATCGAGGCGCATCCGCACTGGCAAACCTGGCTGAGTTTGGAAGACTCGGAAGCGAATGGCGTTTGGGCAATTTCCGATCTCTACCGCGCCGTTATGCCGTCCGACTGGGTGACGGCGATGCTTAACGCGCAGATTCGAGGCATTTTGATTTTGCGGCTGCAATATCAGCAGGAAGTGTTGGGCTATCTCAGTATTTTTCGCCACGAAATCGACACCGAACGGATTTGGGCAGGCCGAATCGATCGCGACGATCCCCGCCAAGTTCGTCCGCGTCAGTCGTTTGAAACTTGGCGTGAGCAAAAACACGGACAGGCCAATCCCTGGTCAGACAGCGAAATCACCTTGGCACAAGCGATCAAAGAAGCGATCGCGGTTGCCCTCTATCAGCGTGTCCTCTATCAGCAGGTCTGTACGCTCAACGCAGATCTGGCGCAGGACATTCAGCGACGCAAACAGGCCGAACGCAAAATCGCCTCGCTCAACGCCAAGCTGGAACAGCGCGTCCAAGAGCGGACGATCGAACTTCAACAAGTCAATCAGCAACTCCGCTGGGAAAATCACCGAACGCGAACGCGCCCTGATCGAGCAACAGCAGGCCGAAGCCTCGCTGGAACGGCTCAGCCGCCAAAACGAACTGATCCTCAATTCGGCTGCTGAGGGAATTTACGGACTGGATGCCAACGGCAATATTACGTTCGTGAATCCCGCAGCGGCGAAAATGCTGGGCTATGGAGTTGAAGAACTGGTCGGCCAGTGGATCTACGGCATCTTTCGGCAGTCGCAAGCGGATGGAACGCCCTACCTGCTCAGCGAAAATCCGATCCACCTCACCTTGCAGTCCGGCACGATGCAAATTGGCAGCGACGAACTGTTTCACCGCCGCGACGGATCGAGCTTCCCGATCGAATATGTCAGCAGTCCGATTCACGAGAACGATCAAATCGTCGGCGCGGTCGTCCTGTTCAAAGACATCACCGCCCGTCAGCAGGTCGAACGGATGAAAGACGAATTCGTGTCGATCGTCAGTCACGAACTCCGCACTCCGCTGACCTCGATTCGCAGTACGCTCGGTCTGCTGGCAAGCGCTGGCTCAACAGTTCCCCCGAAAAAAGCCAGCGAATGCTCGACATCGCCTTTTCCAACACCAATCGGCTCGTCCGTTTAATTAACGACGTGCTGGACATTGAGCGGATCAAGTTCGGCAAAGTGACGATGGAAAAGCAGCTTTGCAACGCCGCCGATCTGATGATGCAGTCGGCTGACGTGGTGCGGGCGATGGCCGAAAAAACCGAGATCACGCTGTCTGTTCTACCGCCCGCAGGAGGCGGAGCCACCGCTGCCTCGCTCTGGGTCGATCCCGATCGCATCATTCAAACCTTCACCAATCTGCTCAGCAACGCGATCAAATTCTCGCCGCCCCATTCCACCGTTTGGCTCTCGGCAGAGCAAGGCGGCGACCACATCCGCTTTTGCGTCCGCGATCAAGGAAGCGGCATTCCCGATGACAAACTGGAGACGATTTTCGATCGCTTCCAGCAGGTAGATACGTCGAGTTCCCGCGCTCAGGGCGGCACTGGCTTGGGACTCACCATCTGTCGCGGCATCGTTCAGCAGCACGGCGGGCGCATCTGGGTCGAAAGTCAGCTTGGAGTCGGCAGCCGCTTCTACGTCACACTACCGCTAGCCAGCCATGAACAAACGCATCTTGATCATTGACGATGAACCGGACATCCGCGAAGCCACGCAGGTTTGCCTGGAGGTGGCAAAAGGCTGGGAAGTTCTCACGGCAGGATCGAGCGCAGAAGGCTTACAGAAGGCGGCGATCGAACAGCCCGACGCAGTTCTGCTCGACGTGATGATGCCCGACACCGACGGTCTTGCCACCTTCGAGCAGATGCAAGCCAACCCCGCCACGCGCCACATCCCCGTAATCCTGCTGACCGCCAAAGCCCAACCTGCCGATCATCGCCAATATCTGCGCCTCGAAGTCGCCGCCGTGATCACCAAGCCCTACGATCCGCTTACCCTGGCCGACCAAATTGCGAAAATTTTGGACTGAGGCCGGATCGGGTGTCGTCCGATCTGTTGCGACCAGTGGCGATCGAGTCAGGCGATCGCGATCGAGCAAAACCGCGATCGTGCTTGCTGTT
>JAAUTJ010000364.1 GCA_012031475.1 Leptolyngbyaceae cyanobacterium SM1_3_5
TTCGACTTTATCAGGCACTACCAAGCTCGACTCTTTGAGTTCGGGTAAGTCAATGCTGGTGTTGGTAGGTAAGCCTGTCAATATGCAAAGATTGAAATTGAGCGCATAGTTGGGGATTCGTTGCGCCGCTGAAGCCATACGCCCGAATAAAATAAGTGCCAGCAGCGAGTCCATTTAATGAAATCGATTCGCTGTTGCTCGTGCTAGTAGAAGAGCCGATCACGCCGCCATTCGCATTGAGAAGTTGGAGGTCAACATCCCCATCCGCATGAAGGAAATCAAGTCCGATCGCGCTAGATGCGGTTCCAGGCGTTGCCAGCGTAAACTCAAACCAGTCTTCATCATCGATCGATAAATTGACGATCGATCCAACTCCCTGCAAATTTCCAAGCGGAGACGCTGACAGACGAGAATCGTTATCTTCATAGCGATCGGACATGACTTTTACTCCAAATTCCTAATAGAAAAACAGCACGAATTTTTAATCTAAGCAGCTAGAAACCTTCCACAAGCATCGTTCGCTTGAAGTGTTCAAGAGTTGCTGATTTCAAATCGCTTTAGAGGACATTATTTATGGTTGCCACAGTAAACTATCAGGCATTGCTGCTTTAACAAATAAACTTAATCTTTATTCCAGAATTCGATCGATCTGTTTCAAAAGCATCAAACATTCAGTTGTAAACCTTCATGCTGAGCGAAACAAATATTCATGCAGCAAACTATCCATCTAAAAAATCATCGATCAGCGGCAGCTTAATTTAAGTTAGAAATAGTGGAAGCAAAATAAAAACCACTATCTAAAAGCTGCCGTCTTCTCATCAAACTTAGAATTGAATATTCAGTTAGCTCTACTGCCTTTACTGTTCAAACTACTTTACAAACTCAGTTAAACTACCAAGAAAATTTGTAAAGAATCTACTGCAAAAAGCACAACGCTATCCAGCCTTCAACCCGCCCTGCTTGGTTTTGTGCCAAAGACCAGCCAAGGGGCAAGACTGAAAGCAGGAGAAAACCAATCCCACAACACCTGAACTGCAAATTTCACCACAAATATCCCTTGTCAGCGATTCGTTCATTGAAGCTGCGTTCAGCAAATGCTGTCACCTAATCTGGGTTAGGAATTGGCATGACGCAAACTGACCCGATCGCGCTATACCCGATCGCATTCGTTTGGCTGGATGGGAACAACTCGTCCAGCCAAACGCCGACGCTCAAGATTTCTGCACGACTACGACTGAATTTGCAAAACGAGGCGAACCGTGTCAGCCGTCGCAGAAGCTCGCCAAGCCAGCAGCGATCGCCGCAGTGCGTCAATGACGATCGCTTCCGTCAGCGTTGATGCCTGTTCGTCCAAAACAAGCTGAATCAGCCGCCTGTCTTTCACTTGAAACTCAAAAACCACTTGACCGCTAAACCCTGTCGGAACTTGGACAGCTAGCAGATAATCGCGAAGGAGATCGATCGTCCTTTCATCTAGCCCGGTTGCACTGACAATTTGGATAGAGGGTTGAATAGGTAGCTCCCTCGCTCGTCTTGCTGGCCGATCGATCGACCTGCTGCGTATAGATTCAGAGGGGGGAATTGCACGTGAAGGGGCGGAGGCCGTAGGCGGTGGAGACAAGAATGCAGGTGAACGAGCCAAATCTTGAAGTGAAGTCTGTGAACGTGGCGCTTCAGGGCGCTGCATCCTCATGCTGGGAGCCGCTGCTGCCATGCCGCCATAAATTCCCAAATGGCTGACGGCTTCTGGCATTTCAACCGGAACCTGAACAGAGACGAATTGCGGGTCTAAGTTCGATCGCACATCGTCGCTAACGGCCACAAAAGCGGTGTATTGCGACAGCAGTTGATAGGCGAGTGCGGTGTCTGTCACGGCTTCGACGCCCGCCTTGGTGTCGCCACCCACCATCTGATTGGTCAACTGTTTGATGCGGGCGCGTCCCCACAGTTGAGCCACGGCGGGATTTCCGGCGGAATCGAAGTGCAGATCAAAGCTTTGCCGATAGCGATCGCCGCTTGCCGCTGTGCCCGTAATGTGCAGCCTGCCAGAAATGGCGTCACCTTTGCGACCCAACAGGACGAGTGGCTGTTCGACAAAAAGATCGGGGGGCGTGGCAGGATAGATCGCTGGCGCTTCACCAGAGCCTTCCCAACGCAGTTGAATGTTGGTCAGCACAGGATGATTGATTTGTCGGAAGAAGGCTTCCACCACTTGATCCGCTGGCTCATCAGTGCGAATGATCCGCGAAGTTCCGCCGCCGATTTCGGCAATCCGGTTGAGCAGAAATCGATTCACCGAACTGCCCGCCCCAAAGCTGTGAAGGCGATTTCCCGGCTGCAATTGGCGCTGCACGGTGGCTAGAATTTCCACCTCATTGCCGATATAGCCGTCCGTGAGCAGCACAATACTCCGCACCCGTCCCGGTTCAACGATGGGAAAATTGAGAACCGCTTGAATGCCGCGCAGCATCTCGGTTCCACCATTCGCGCTGAGTCGATCGATATAGCCAATCGCCTGCGATCGATTCGCCGCTGTGTTTGCCAGCGGGACGGGTGCAAGCTGGCGCGTCGTGTTAGAAAAATCGACGATGCTGAAGGTGTCATCGGGGTTCAGCCCGTGAATAAACTGCCGCATCAAAGCTTGACACTGCATCAGCGGTGCGCCCGCTTGCGAGCCGGAAGTATCTATCAAAAACACGACATCTTTGGGCACAATCTGCTCGGCGCGATACTCGATCGCTGGAATCAGATAGGCGGCGAAGTGGCCGCCCCGCTGATCCTGCTGCGCTAAAACGGTCGATTGCGTGTGTTCTGCGGCAATTTGATAGCGCACAATCAAATCTTTGTTGGGAATGGTGTCTTCATTGCTCAGTCGGACGCGCACCCTTTGCGCTTGTCGATCGATTTGAATGGCGTGAGAGGGCGAAGACACCTCGCGAATCGGTAAGCCCGCCACAATCTCGATCGTCACACCAATGTCATGACCAGAGCGCATTCCCGCTGGCAAAATTGGCGCATTCAGTCGTGAAGCATCCGGGACGCGATCGGTGTCTTGGTTGCGCGTCAGGGGAGCCATCGCGGAACCGCCGCTGATTGATTCACCTTCGATCGCCGTGCCAGGAATGTATCGCGGTCCTACAACAGTCGGAAACACAAACTCATAGCTGCCGCCTGCAAATTTGAGGCTGTCCGTATAGCGAATCGTCACGTCAATTCGCTCACCGGGCAGAATGTTGGCGATCGATTGGGTAAAAACATTGTCTCGTTCCTGTTCAAGCAATCCTGCCGTGCGGCCTGCTTGCTTGGCCTGCTGATAGATTTGCTGCGCTTCCTGACGTTTTTTGATGCTGCCTTTGATCGTGCGATCGCCCATGCGAATTTCCATTTCATCTACAGCAGACTCGTCAGGCAAGGGAAAAATATAAACCGCTTCTAAAGCCGTCGCAAACGGATTTTCAAACGTCTGAACCACCTCAACCCGCGATAAATTTCCGGCAATTTTGGCCTGCACTTCCGTATGCTGAAGCGGAAAAGCCAGTTGTCCCTCTGGCGATTCAACGTATAAACCGGGGGTGATCTGTTCGAGTGCTAGAGTCATCTCTGAAATCCTCAAATCATCTTTGCTTGCTTTTAGCCTAAGCTCGGCGATCGACTCAAAATGCTCAGTTTAGTGTTCAGTTTTACGGCTCAGTTTTATGGCTCAGTTTTGCCTAAAGCGATCGCGCCTGAGCCACAATCAAAGCAGTTTCGCAATCGTTGATGATGGCAGACTCGCTGCAAGCCTCAACCGCAGGATTGGCAATGGTCGATCGCGCCCGACAGCGCTGTGGCTGGACAAAAACCAGTACGGCGCGATGGTGGCAAGATGCCCACACTTCTAGAGCGACCCTCCGCCGTTTCTGGCAACAAGAGCGCATCCAGCGCGAAATTTTCATCGCTATCTGCACCGCCGTCGGCATTCAGGACTGGGGCGCGATCGCGGAGCGCTCCCAGAACGGTATCGCGGAGCGCACAGGGAACGGTATCGCGGAACCTTTCCCCAATAAAATCGCGGCTTCCCCTCATTCCGCCCTGCATTTTGATCTCGATGAAGCACCGGACGTTGAAAGCTTCTATGGACGCACTCAGGAGTTAGCCCAGCTAGCGCAATGGATTGGGCAGGAGCAGCTGTAAAGTCGTTTCGATTTTGGGGATGGGCGGCATTGGCAAAACCGCTTTAGCGCTGAGCTTGATCGAAAAGCTGACCGGAGACGAATCGGCTGCCCCGTTCGAGTGTGTGATCTGGCGATCGCTCCACACCACGCCCAGCCTGTTCGCGCTGCTCGATCGATTGCTGCACCACCTGCCCGCAAAATCTCCTGAACCCCCTCAAGATGTAGAGCAAGGAACGGCTCAACTGCTGCAATATCTGCGGCAACATCGCTGTTTGCTGGTCTTCGATGGCGTTGATGCGGTGTTGCAGCAGAACCCAGACCAAACTCGATCGCGTCAGATGCCCGAATTCTGGCAGCGATTGAGCAGCGATCGCCATCAAAGCTGCATTCTGCTGACGAGTCGCGAGCCTGTTTTTGAGGAGGTTAGTTTCGATCGAATTCAAACACTGATGCTCAAAGGCTTACCTGATCTGGATGCACTCAAACTGCTCAGCACCCAAGGACTAACCGGACAAGCGCGAGAACTCACTGTGCTGATTCGACAGTATGGCGGCAATCCGCTCGCGCTCAAGGTGATGGCTGCGATCGTGAAAAGATATTTTGACAGCAACCTTGCTGCTTATCTCGGTCAAAACGTTTTGCTGATTGGCGATCGACTCCACGCCATTCTGGAACAGCAGTTCGCTAAACTTTCCCCACTAGAGCAGGACATCATCGATTGGCTCGCGATTTGGCAAGAACCAATCGCGCTGAGCCGCCTGCAAACGCATTTGCTCTTTCCACCCGGACTCGCCGCCATTTTAGAGAGCGTTGCCAGTCTGGAGGGGCGATCGCTGCTCGAAAAATTCTTTCGCGCTGACGAATTACTGCTGGCTTTGCCACCGTTGATTCAGCAGGCGGCGATCGATGATCTCGTTGAACGAGTTACGCAAGAAATCAGCTTGGTGATGAAACACCACGACATTCAGTTCTTTGATCGGATGCGGACGCACTGCCTGTTGCGACCGGGAACCGATGACCGAGAGGGCGATCGCATTTTGACACAGCTATGTACCGATCTCAGGCACACACAGCCGATCAATCTGTCTCAACTCGATCACATTCTGCAACTGCTTAACCGTGAGCCACCACGAGCGATCGGTTATGCGTCCCATAACCTGCGGGTACTGCTGATGTCCTTCAACAAAGACACTCACTAGGCAAATCAATTGCGTCTTTCTCATTTGCTTAAGCCATTTCCCTGATTCATCACTTTCGCTGGAGCAAATGCTGAAACCTGCTCTGTGGCTCGATCGAGCCTGAATTGATGCAAATCGAGGCAGGAATTTGGGAATTGAGCCTCAACGCTAGGCGAAGCCAGCGCTTCCAGCTTTCATCGATCGACCCACACCTCGCGATACTATACAGGTGTACTTGTGGCTCTGACACTTAGAAGTCATGGCGAAGAAACTGTTAGTGGTCGAAAGCCCCGGTAAGGTCAAGAAGCTCAGTCAAATTCTCGGCTCCGACTGGATTGTCAAAGCCAGCATGGGGCACGTGCGAGAATTAGCCAATGATGGTGAAGATTCAC
>JAAUTJ010000365.1 GCA_012031475.1 Leptolyngbyaceae cyanobacterium SM1_3_5
TTCTCCACCAGGGAGAAGGGGCTAGAGGATGAGGGGGCTGTTACGATCCCCCGACCGTAATCTTGCTCTGCACCTTCAAGCTGCCGTCGTCTGCGATCGTCCAGACATCATAAGTGCCCGTCACGTCGCCATTTTCGTTCAGGTCAAGTGAACCGCTCGCGCCGTCAAAGTCGATGTCTTGGCCTTCGCGAATGAGTGAAAGGGCTTGACAGACATCGGTGACTTTCTCGCCGCCGCTGGCAACCTCGCGCAGATTGTCGCGAATCGCTTCGCCTGAATTCGATTTGGCGGCTTCGGCAGCGAGAACGAGCAGGGCGGTGGCGTCCCAGGTGTTTGGGTCATAGACACCGGGAGCGCGATCGCTAAACTTGGCGCGATACACCTGATTGAACTGCTCAAATCCGGGACCGCCTGCGCTCGGAGCCGTGCCGAGAACGCCAGTGGCGATGAAGCTACCGTCTCCCGTTTTACCGACCAAATTGGCAAGGTCGTTCGTTTTCATGCCGTCGGTGAGCAGAATCTTAGTGTTGCCATCCAGCAAGCCTTGCTCTTGAGCGGCTTTGAGGATGATGCTGCCCGTTTCGGGATAGGCCACGATCAAAACGGCATCGGGCTTTTGGCTAAAGGCCGAGGTGACTTCGGAGTCGAACGTGGTGGCATCGGGGGCATAGCGAACCGGATCGGATTCGTTGACGACTGTGCCGCCCAGTTCTTTGAAGGCTGCGGTGAATGACTGCGTGAGGCCGTTGCCGTAGTCGTTGTTGATTGCCAAAACTGCGACGTTGTTAAAGCCTTGCTGCTGTGCCAGTTGCGCCAGTGCGTCGCCCTGGTAGGTGTCGGGCGGAGCCGTCCGCGCCCAGAAGCCTTTAAAGTCGCCTTTCTGTGCCCGCTCGGTGAAGATTGGGCTGGTGCTGGCGGGCGAAATTTGCAGGACGTTGTTTCGCACGGCGATATCGACTGCCGCGCTCGAAACGGAACTCGCCGCCGCGCCAACCACGCCACCGACGCGATCGACCTCGGCCAGTTTCGTCATTGCCGCCGCGCCCGCAGACGGCTCGGTCTGGTCATCTTCGGAGATTAGCTGCACAGGTTGACCCAGCGCACCGCCGCAGGCGTTCACCGTTTCCACGAGCAGGCTGGCTGAATCTTGCATTGGCCCGCCATACTGCGCCAAATCTCCGGTAATCGGCAGCACGGTTCCAAGCTTAAGTGCGCCGTCCGCGCCTTCAGCCGCAGGGCTGTCGGCCTCACCACTGGCGGATTCGCCGTCACTGTTAGGAGCAGATTGGCAAGCCGAAAGCAGCAGCAATAGCGAAATTCCGGCAGTCAGTGGACGGGTTACGAAGTTGAGGAAGAAAGTGCGTTTCATTGTGGGAATTGAGATAAAAAGGGTAGCGAAGTCGGAGTATTGATAATGTGGAGAAACTTGCGCTTGTTGATCCGCAAGTACGCGAATCGATCGCCCAAGCAAGACTCAAGCAGCCAACAACCAATCTGCGGTCAGAGGCAAAATCATTTCTTCGACTATATCAGTTGCCACGATAGTGCAGACGGCTTGAAGCGGATAGGACAGTGGAACTAGGACAGTGGAACTAGGACAGTGGAACTAGGACAGTGGAACTATTTGCAGGCGATCGAGTCAAGGTTTGCGGATTGCAAGTTAATCAAGATGCGTTGCCGACGATTTTCAAAATGTGAATAACTGTGAAGTTAAGAAACAGCAGGAGATTATAAACTGCTTCAAGAAGCGATTCCAAAGAAGCGCTGTTGAATGGCCGCGATCGATCGCAGTCCGTCCACATCGTTCATTACCCTGACCGCATCTGTTTTGATTTTTGCTGCCGGAGATCCAACTTCGGGCGATCGCCCTTTCGATTTGACGTTTTTCTGAAGACCCAGGAGCAGTTTATGAAGTCTTTCTTGCGATGGAGTGCCGCCTTCGGCTTGATGAGTAGCGTCATGCTAACAACGCTGCAAGTCGGCATTCAGCGAGCCTTTGCGCTTACAGACGAGCAGGTGATGGAGCAGTTGCAGGGCGTTCCGGTCTTCATGCTCACCGATCAGCGCGGCGCACCGCTGGAAGCGAGAGCCGAAGGCCAAGACGGATCGGTGACGGGCGTATTCATTAGCCAGCAAGATGCCGCCAACTTTCTCACCAGCTTGAGACAGAACAATCCGCAGCTTGGGCAGTCGGTGCAGGTGTCTCCGGTTTCGCTGGCCGAAGTGTATCAGCTTGCTCGCCGCAGCGAAGATTCGGATTTGCAGTTTCAGTTTGTGCCGATGCAGCCGCAAGTCCAAACTGCTGTGACGCTGTTGCAGCAAAGCGGCCAAGACGTTCAGGAGTTCAACAGTGTCCCGCTGTTTATGGCACGATTGTCGAACGAGGGC
This sequence comes from Leptolyngbyaceae cyanobacterium SM1_3_5, assembly GCA_012031475.1. Lineage (GTDB taxonomy): Bacteria > Cyanobacteriota > Cyanobacteriia > Elainellales > Elainellaceae > JAAUTJ01. The sequence continues at coordinate 2,389 of JAAUTJ010000365.1, forward strand.
GATCGCTACCTCAGCATTCAGCAAGGCGAACAAGCTGCCGTGCTGCTGTTCTTCAAGCGTGAAGATTTGCAGGCGACGATCGATCGGCTCCAGCAGGAGCAGCCGGATGTCGCGAACCAAATGACCATTCAAGTCACCAGCTTGGAAGGCGTGATCGAACAGTTGCGCGAAAGCGAGGATTCGGAAGAGAGCCAAATTCTGCTCGTGCCGCCACGCGAATCGATCGACTTCATCCGCCAGCAGCAAGGCCAGCCGCAGCAGGGTCAGCCCCAGCCGCAGCAGTAATGGTTTGGGTCAGCGCTGAAGCGATCGCGCAGTGGCGGCAAACGGCGCAGCAGCAAGCGATCGTGGAGGAAATTCCATCTTCTGAAGTCGATTGGCTGCTGCAATCGCTGACCGGACTCGATCGCCTCAGTCTCCGCTTAAATCTCCCGGAGGCGATCGAGCTACCGTTCGAGTTGCGTGAACTGGAAACCTTGTGGCAGCGACGCATTCGCGATCGCGTCCCGGTTCAGTACCTCGCGCAGTCCGCACCTTGGCGGCAGTTTTCCCTGCAAGTTTCGCCCGCCGTTTTGATTCCCCGTCCTGAAACGGAACTGCTGATCGATCTTGCCATTCAAGCGGCAAACTCCGCCGATCTGACAGCGGGCATCTGGGCAGATTTGGGGACGGGCAGCGGCGCGATCGCGATTGGCCTCGCTGCCGCCCTCCCCAACGCCGCCATTCACGCGGTTGATATTAGTTTGGAAGCCTTGGCGATCGCACAGGCAAACGCGACGGCACTGCATTTCGATCGCATCCAGTTTCATCACGGTCGCTGGTTTGAGCCGCTTGCGCCTTGGCAAGGTCAACTGAGCGCGATCGTCTCCAATCCGCCTTACATTCCCACTGCAATGCTGGCCGATCTCCAGCCGGAAGTGCGCCTGCATGAACCGCAACTCGCCCTCGACGGCGGCGCAGACGGACTCGCCGCCATTCGGCATCTGGCGATCGAAGCGCCGAAATATCTGCGATCGCATGGCCTGTGGCTAATTGAAATGATGTCCGGTCAGGCCGCAGCCGTGCGCGAACTGTTGCAGCAGCACGGCTATCAGCAAATTGAGATTCATCGGGATTTGGCGGGAATCGATCGATTTGCGATCGCGTTTACGCCACCGCTGGCTAAGGACGTGTTTTAAGATTTCTGCTGGCGTTGAGCGTTTGGTTTGCCCCCTAAATCCCCCAAAATTGGGGGACTTTGAAGCGAGCCGATTCAACCTCTAGACCACCCGACAGTAAAAAATTGTCCCAACAGGCGCTACTGGGTCTGCGAAGCAATCGCGCCCGCAAACAATCCTCAAAGTCCCCCAGCATTGGGGGATTTGGGGGCTGCGTCGATCGCAACGCAGCCTATCAAACTGGCTAAAACACACCCTACCCGGTTGGCGGCGGCGTCGGGCGTGGCGGCACAACCGGAAGCAATCGCGCCGCAGGACGATGGAACATGGCTTGAAAGGCTGACTGGCGTTCACTTGCAGGTTCTTGGCCGTTGTCCCACAGGCTTTCGTAGAAAAAGAAGCACATCCCCAAACCGCGATCGCGAGCGGCTCGCACCTTGGCCTGCACAAACGGCATCGCAACTGGACGATTTTCTCAGTCCGGTGAGAATGCCTGCCCCGGTTGGAATTTTCTGCCGCGCTTCTTGAATTTCCGGGCGGCTCGTTTGTTCGACAAAGCTTTGCAGATCCGGACGATAGATTTGCACAATCAGTTCATCAATCAGGTCGCGGCGCAGCCAGGTGAGCCAGTCTTGCAGCGAACTGTTGTAGGCAGAAACGTAGGGATTGGGGGCGATCGAAAAAATCGCATTCGGCTTCCGCGCTTTCACTGCCTGATGCAGTTGCGTCATAAACGCGGTGATTTTGTCGGCTCGCCAGCGCACCCATTCCGGATCTTGCGGATTGGCAGGCGGGTCTTTTTCGGTTTCCTGCTGGTAGAGCGCTTGCGTGTAGCGATCGTAGCCAAATTCGTTGGGCAAGCTCGTATGGTCGTCAAACTGAATGCCGTCCGCGCCGTATTGCGTCATCACTTCGATCGCCAAACTGGTGATTAGCTGCTGCACTTGGGGGTGAAACGGATTTAGCCACACGACTTCGCCCGCTGCTCCAATCCAGGTTTGGCTGCCGTCGCGCCGCTGCGTCAGCCAGTCGGGATGGCGATCGCCAGTTCTGACATTGGTGGAGCCATAAAGCCGAACTCCAGCCAGGGCACGACGAGCAGGTTGTGGCGATGTGCCTGCGTCACCAGATCGGCCAGCGGGTCTTGTCCCTGCAAGCCGCGCCGCACAAACGGCTGAATGCCCGTTCGCTGAGCGACGGCACTCGGATACAGCACATAGCCGGAATTCCACACCACCGGATAGATCGTGTTGAAGTGCAATCGCGCCAATTGGCTGACAGCATCTTGCAGCTTGGTGCGATCGCGCAAAATGTCCGTGTCGTTCGTCGTCATCCAAACGCCGCGAATCTCCGGCAGCGCAGACTGGCGATCGCCCCGGCAACTGGCTCGACACGATCGCCATCAGCGTCAAGCAAACTAAAAGTAAATATTGGATCGATCGAGTCCAACGGCGCATCAAGAGTTTCATCGGCTGGGTGAAGGAGTGAACCATTCAGGAGGATTGCGATCGCCAGAGGTCAGCGATCGTCGTCAGCGATACAAGTCCTTATTTATTTACCAGAGAATGACTCCGCCAGCCGGATTTCTTGAGAAATTCATCTTGCTTGCTCACCCTCGAAAATCTAAAGTCAAGCTGAAAGAACATTGTGCGATCGCCCCTTGAAGCTAAGCTCTTGGGTAGAAGCACTGAGCCTGCAAACTGATTAGCCTATTGATCAAGTCAGATGATCAAGTCAGATTTCGATCGTGTGCGGACACAAAACACTTTCTTGGGGGCGGTTCATGGATTGGCGGAAGAGTCGCAGAAGCACCAATGTTGAAGATCGGCGCGGTTCTGGGTTGTCTGCTCCGGTTGTCGGCGGCGGGTTGGGAACGATCGTCATTGCGCTGATTGTGGCGTTTTTGGGTGGCGATCCCAGCGTTGTGTTTGATCAGGCCGCTCAAAATCCCCAGATTCAAGCGCCGCAAAATCGATCGCCCCAAGAAGATCAGATGGTCGAGTTTGTCAGCGCAGTGCTGGGAGATACCGAAGACACCTGGAACGAAATCTTTGCTCAAAACGGCGAGGACTATGCCGAGCCGAGGCTGGTGGTTTTTTCGGATACGGTTCAGTCGGGTTGGGGTGTGGCGCAGTCGGCTTCGGGACCGTTT
>JAAUTJ010000366.1 GCA_012031475.1 Leptolyngbyaceae cyanobacterium SM1_3_5
TGAAAGGCGCCTACTGACCCCGCGCAGCGCGAGCTACGCTCCTTTCAGGAGGGGGAGTAGCCGCGCCGGCCGCACTACGAGGCAAAGTAAATATCCATCTGGAGTTCCAGGTGGAGCGCCGCTAACCGCCTCAGCAGTTGCGCCGAGAACACCGGCCCACCCGAGCCTGATGCCTCCCAGAAACACGAGATAGTCGGCTGGATGTCTTCGGCTGCGAGGCGAGCAAGCTGCTCCCGCTTCGCCTCAAGTTGATCGAGGAGCCATACGAGATGGTCAGCCAGATCGTCCGAAACGACCTGATCTTGGGATGTTAGCTCCCAATACCCATGCTTCCACACGCCGTTGGCGCCACGCTTATCACCTGCTTGAAAGGATACAGCAGGGGTAATTTCCAGACGAGCGGTAATATCGGCTGGCTTGAGGGTATCCCCCACCAGGAAAAAGGTCGCATAGGTACGCACTAAAGGGATTACTTGCTGTTCCACACCATCTATCCTTTCTCGTCGCTTGTGAACCTCACATCAGGGTCAGACAACCCTCCATCCGCCCAAGTTCACCCAGCTACGGGCGCTTTCTTCGCTTCCAATAGGTGGGGTCTGTGCTATCCTCGTCATCTTCATCGGGCTGACAGTCGGGCTGACGACTGGGACGATGACGACGATGCCTGGTAAATTCTGCGGACTGTGTGCGCGATCGACTCTTTTGCCTTACTTCACCTTTTGATCCATGCAGAACTTTCGGAACTATTACGAGATTCTGGGAGTTCCCAGAGAAGCAACCCCTGACGAAATCAAAAAAGTCTATCGCAAGCTGGCGCGGCAATATCACCCCGACCTCAATCCGGGCAACAAAGCCGCCGAGGAAAAATTCAAGGACGTGAACGAAGCCTACGAAGTGCTTTCCGACACCAGCAAACGCGCTCAATACAACGAGTTCAGCCGTTTCTGGAAAAAAGGCGGCTTCCAAGGCAACGCGCCCAAATCGCGCGGCTGGGGCGGCAATCGCACGGCCACGCAAGAAGACGTTGACTTCAGCAAATACTCGGACTTCGACAGCTTCGTCGATCAGCTACTCAACCGTCCGCCCGATGCCAAAAGCGACGATCGCGACCCATTCCGCCCCGGAACCAGCAAAACCAGCTACACCGTTTCACGTCCCGGCCCCCGCAACGCCGAAGCCCGCCTCACCGTGCCCTTGGGCAAAGCCTACACCGGAGGCCGCGAACGGATTCGGCTCGAAGACGGGCGATCGCTCGAAGTCAGTATGCCGCCCGCAATGGTGAACGGCCAGAAAATCCGTCTCAAAGGGGCAGGGGCGTTGCAGGCGGCGATCTCTACCTCAAAATCGACGTTGCCCCGCATCCGTTCTTCAAAGTAGAGGGCGCAGACATTACCTGCCAGCTACCACTCACACCCAGCGAAGCCGTTTTGGGCGGCGCGATCGAAGTTCCCACGATCGACGGGCTGGTCAAAATGATGATCCCCGCCGGAGTCCGCGCAGGCCAAAAGCTAAGATTAGGCAACAAAGGCTACCCCATCAACGGCAAGCGCGGCGACCAAATCGTCGAAATTCAAATCGCCATTCCCAAAGAAATCACCCAGCCCGAACGCGACCTCTACGAAAAGCTTCGCCAGCTTGAAACGTTCAATCCGCGATCGAATTTAGCACTCTAATTTGGGTGTCGGGTGTCGGCAAAAGGCAACCGAGCAGAAGGCAGCGGCTCGGAAACCCAAGTTGCGGACGACCCATTGATGTGGCGCACATTGACTGAAAGGCGATCGATCCGGCAGCGTCGAAAAACCTGGGAAAGCTCCCTAAACCCCCCATTCATGGGGGACTTTGAGGAGGAACCGACCATAGACCAAAAATCGACTGGATCGATCCGCCTCAAGCAATCTTCGATCGCCCCAGTTGTACGATAAAAAAAATCCATCGCACCTTTCCCAATGGCAACCGTCCGCCTCGAAGAAATCGCCCGCCGCTTCAACAACACCACCGCGATCGAAAACATCTCCTTTGAAGTGCCAGACGGCCAGTTTTGGGTACTCGTCGGGCCATCCGGCTGCGGCAAATCCACGATTCTGCGAACGATCGCCGGACTCGAAGCCGCCACATCGGGACGACTCTACATTGGCGATCGACTCGTCAACACTGTCCCCGCCCGCCAGCGCGACGTGGCAATGGTCTTCCAAAACTACGCCCTCTACCCGCATATGAGCGTGGCCGAAAACCTCGCCTTCGGCCTCAAAATGCGAAACGCCGACCCCAAAACGATCCAGTCGCGGATCGAAGCCGTCGCCCGATCGCTCGACATCGCCCACCTGCTCGATCGCAAACCGCGCCAGCTATCCGGCGGCCAGCAGCAGCGCGTCGCCTTGGGTCGAGCGATCGCCCGCCAGCCGCAGGTTTTCCTGCTTGACGAACCCCTTTCCAACCTCGACGCCAAACTGCGCGACGAAACCCGCGCCGAACTCAAACAGCTTCACCAGCGCGTCCGCAACACCACAATTTACGTGACGCACGATCAGGTCGAAGCGATGACTTTGGCCGATCAAATCGTCGTTCTCGATCGCGGCCACATCCAGCAAATTGGCGATCCCCAAACGATCTACGCCCAGCCCGCCAATCAAATGGTCGCAACTTTCTTGGGCAGTCCGCCGATGAATCTGCTGTCTGCCGTTTATGATGGAACTGCTTTTCAACTCGACGGGCAAACGATTCCCTGCCCCGATCGCCTTCGTTCCGCCCTCCGGTCTGCTCAAGGTCAGCGCGTCAATCTCGGCATTCGCCCCGAACATCTTCAGCTTGCCGAAACAGATGCCCATCTGAAAGCAGAAGTGACGATCGTGGAACCCCTAGGCCGCGAAATTTTGGTGCGGGCAATTGTTCCCACTGCCGATCTTTCTGCCCCTACTCTCAACATCCAGCTTGCGCCTGAACTGCGTCCGCGAGTGGGCGATCGACTGTCGCTCAGGCTCGATCTCGACCAGCTATTTGTGTTCGATCCGACGACGGGCGATACCTTAGCGGGAGCGCTGCGCGACCGACTCAATCGAGGCACTAACTAGCTGCTGCGTCAATTTGCTGAAGCATTTTTCCGGCTGCGTTGCACAGTTCCGCATGACAGTGGCCGTTCGTGGCGATCAAGCCGCCCCACTGATTCACGTCTCCGGTGTTGTAGCGTAAAGCGTTGCCGTTGAAGTGCGTGAACTGTCCGCCCGCCTCGGTGAGAATTAATTCGGGTGCGGCCATGTCCCAATCTTTCGGAGCCGATTTGCCCGACAGCGAAATGTAAACATCGGCTTTCTGCTCAACGATCGCCGCAATTTTTCCGCCGACGCTGCCGACGAAGATTTGATTTTGACAGGGAAGCTGCTCCAAAAGCTGATTAAAGCGATCGTCCCGGTGCGATCGACTCACGACCACCCGCAACTCTGCCGATCGCGATCGTCCCGACACGCGCACCTGCCGCACCGTGCCGTTTGGCGTTTCCACAAACGCGCCGCCGCCCAAAGTCGCGTAGTACAGCTTTTGCATTTCCGGGCAGGCCACAACGCTCAGCACAGGCCGACCCTGATAGGTCAAGGCGAGGTGAAAGGCAAATTCTCCGGTGCGATCGATAAAATCTCTGGTGCCGTCGAGCGGGTCAAGAATCCACACCCACTCCTGCGGCAGCGCGGCAGATTTGGCCTTGTAGGTTTCTTCGCTCAAATAGCCGAATGTGTCCGTGCCGAGCGCATCTTCCAGCTTGCTGAGGACATAGCGATTGACAGCAAGATCGGCGGCTGTGACCGGTCCATCTTTCTTTTCTTGCACGTCGAGATCGCTCGTTGCGAGTTCGCGATAGTAGGTGCGGAGAATGTCGGATGCGCCCCAGCCCAATGTTCGAGCGATCGCCAGAATGTCTTCAACGGGCGATCCCGCGATCGAGTTTAAAGTGTTCATCGCTGTCCTTCAGTCGCAACTGCCTCACCGCATTATAGGCTCTATCTTTGTCAGCGCTTTACCATCCAGCTTCGAGTTCCAAAAAAATTGGCAGGAGCGGCCTGCAACGATCGCCGCCTTTCCTAACGCCTGCTCAAAACTGGACTCAAACAAAAAGTGGCAGAAAGCGCCATGAAAGATGTCACCCGCTGCCGATGTATCAATTGCATCAACTGGCGCGACAGTAATCTTGCCACTTGCCGATCGATCGCGCCACAAAATCGGCGATCGCCCTGCGTGATCGCCATCTGTCCAACGCCAAGTGCAGCCAGATACTCGAAAGTTTCTTCGCTCGTGTGGCAGTCGGGCGGCTGAAAGTTCGCAGAGCAAACCACGTAATCTGCATTCGACAAAATCTGCTCAAACCCGACTTTCCAACTTCCCGCATCGACAACGACGGGGATCGATACCGTTCCGCAGGCTCGCGATCGCGCCCGCGCCGCCTCAGCGATCGCCGCTCCGATCGCCATCTGATGCCCATCCACCAGCACCACATCGACCTCATCTAGCCAGTTCATCTGCAAAGCGTCGGCGTTCACCTGACGCTGCACGGCGTTGATTGAAACGACCGATCGATCGCCGCTTGCCGTCACCAAAATTGAAGAAACCGCAGGCGAATCAGTGCGATCGGGCGTCAGATCGATCAGTTGGACGTGGTGCTGCTCAAGGTCAGCCCGGATCAGGTGGGCGATCGCATGAGTGCCGACAGCGGACAGCAGCGTCGCGGAATTTCCCAGATGGGCAAAGGTGACGGCGGCGTTGGTGGCAGGACCACCCGCCGCGATCGCGCTTTCCCGTGCCACGATTTTTTGATTTTCCTGCGGCAGAGCATCCAGGCGATAGAGCAAATCCAGCGTCGCGAGTCCGACGAAAAGACCGGAGGGCATCAGCTAGGCGGTAGCGAGTTGGCGATCGCCCAGCGGCACCAGGAAGTTTCGCAGCAGTGCTTTTCCGGCTCCGGTCAGAATGCTTTCCGGGTGAAACTGGACGCCCTGAATGTGCGGATAGCGGCGATGCCGAACGCCCATGATTGTGCCGTCTTCGACCCAAGCGGTAATTTCGAGAATTTCCGGGCAGGAGGCGCGATCGATCACCAGGCTGTGATAGCGCGTGGCCGTAAACGGATTGTGCAGCCCCGCGAACACGCCGACATTGGTGTGATGAACGGGTGAAGTTTTGCCGTGCATCAAGATGGGGGCTGAGGTGACTTGTCCGCCAAACACCAAGCCGATCGCTTGATGGCCGAGGCAAACGCCCAGAATTGGAGTGGTTTTTCCCAATTCTGTGATCACAGTGGGCGAAATTCCGGCATCTTCAGGCCGACCGGGACCCGGAGAAATCACGATGCCATCGGGTGCAAGCTGTTGAATTTGGGCGATCGAAATTTGGTCGTTGCGATAGACCTGCACTTCTTTTGCAACGGGCAGTTCTGCGCCCAATTCGCCGATATACTGCACCAGGTTGTAGGTGAAGCTGTCGTAATTGTCGATCACCAAAATCATAGAAATTGCGCTAGAGAGACTGCAATTTTAGCAATAAGGGCGGCAGCAAGAGCGATCCGGCCACCAGCACAGCCGCCAGCGCCGAAATCAAAACCGCACCTGCCGCGCAGTCTTTGGCGATTTTTGCCAGTTCATGATAGGTCTGCTTGACCGTCAGATCCACGACCGACTCGATCGCCGTATTCAGCAGTTCCA
>JAAUTJ010000367.1 GCA_012031475.1 Leptolyngbyaceae cyanobacterium SM1_3_5
GAAAATCAAATACTACATCCAACCGCCCACCGGTCCGAGGCAGATCAACCGGGAAGATCGCATTGGCGAAACGATGGGGCTCGGTGTCAATGCAGAGCGGGGAGTGGGAGCGCTGATCCCTATCCAGGCCACGCCCATACGTCTGAGAGATGGAGGGGACAGCAAACCCGGGATACTGAGCATGGTCCACGCCACCGGTACATCCAAAAATCAATGGTGAAAGCAGAAAGGTTAGCAACTACAGCGATCTTCCACTGCGCATCGGCACTTGGAATCGACCTGAACAAAGCCACCGCGACCATTCACCTGCATTTTATGGGAGGCTCCACCCCCAAGGACGGCCCGTCGGCCGGCGTGGCGATGGTCACCTCCATCGTCTCCGTGCTGACGCAGATCCCGGTCCGCAAGGACATCGCCATGACGGGCGAGGTTACCCTGCGCGGCAATGTGCTGGCGATCGATCGGCCTGCCTACACGCTCTACGCGCATCCGCTGATGTTTCAGTCGGCCAGACGCGCCGTTGCCGAACAGCTTGCGCCGATTCTCGATCGATCGGCTGAAGCCTTAACCGATCAAATGCTCAACGGCGATTCGGGAATCGAACTGGCCTACGCTCTGTCTGAAGAGATGGCCGATCGCGTCAAAGATTTGGGGATTGATGGGCTGGAACTAGTGCAGCATCCGCAGCGGCTTTATCCGCAAGAAGATTTGTTCGCCACCGTCGTCGGCTATGTAAACGTCGATCGCGAAGGCAAAGCTGGCCTAGAAATGGGGCAGCAAAAGCAGCTAGAGCGACCGATCGAAACCATCCGGCTGCGGCGATCGGGGAATGGAACGCTGATGCCAATCAGTCCCGATGAAAATGCGGATGCGCCGCACGATCTGATCCATCAGGACGATTTGCGCCTGCAACTGACGCTCGACGCTCGACTTCAGCGGGCAGCAAGATTTGCGCTTCAGCAAAAGGTGACGGAATTTAAGGCGAAGCGCGGCGCGGCACTGGCGATCGATGTGAAAACCGGAGCGCTCAAAGCAATGGTCAGCGTTCCGTCATTCGACCCGAATGAATACTACAAGTTTGACCTGGAGCGGTTTCGCAACTGGACGGTCAGCAATCCGTATGAACCCGGATCGACCTTTAAGCCGATTAACGTGGCGATCGCGCTCGAAGCCGGAGCGTTCGACCGGACGAAATCTTCAACGACGAAGGCCAAATTTTCGTGGATGGCTGGCCTGTGCAGAACAATGACTACGAGTCGGCAGGCGGACGGGGATCGCTCAGCCTCACAGAGATTATCAAATATTCCAGCAACGTTGGCATGGTTCACGTCATGCAGCGGATGCAGCGATCGACCTACTACGAGTGGCTAGAGCGGATCGGCCTGGGCAAAATTGTCAAGATCGATTTGCCCGATGAAGTACCCGGAATGCTCAAAACTCGTGAGCAATTTGTGGGAGGTTCGATCGAACCTGCGACGACGGCCTTTGGGCAAGGCTTCACGCTGACGCCGATTCAGCTTTTGCAGCTTCACGCCATGCTTGCCAACCAAGGTCGGATGGTGACGCCGCACGTGATTCGAGGACTGTATGGTGCGACGGGCAAACCGATGTGGCAGCCCGACCTGCCCGCTCCGCAACAGATGGTGTCGCCGCAGGTGGCGCGATCGGTGATCGAGATGATGGAAGCCGTTGTGGAATCCGGGACTGGAAAGGCGGCGCAAATTCCGGGCTACCGAATTGCGGGCAAACCGGAACGGCTCAAAAAGCCAGCGAAACAGGCGGCTACTCGAATGAGCGAATCACCAGCTTTGTTAGTTCATTTCCTGCCGAGTCGCCGCGCTACACGGTCTTGGTCGTCCTGGATGAGCCAAACGGTGACAATGCATTTGGTTCCACCACTGCCGCACCCGTCGCTAAAAGCATCATGGAAGCGCTGATCGCGATCGAGCAGGTTCCGCCCAGCCAGCCTGTCCCAGCCGCTTCACCCACACCCTAATCGTTTTGCTTGCCCTGTAGAAAATACTGAGAGGCTCGATCGCAAAATCTCAATATTTCTACTGGTTTTGCTGGCGAAAAATCTTTCTTAATGAAAATCAGAAGAAGCGATCGATTCGTATCTTAGGAGACGAATGAATTTCCAATGAAGGGCATCGACAAGTATCCGTAGAAGCCAGTAGAAAAGGGGTTAGCTTGCGTGGAATCACGCTGAACACCAGTAGGCAAACTCTAGCGAGACCGGACAATCCCTTCGGACTTCACCCATGACTTTCACCAATTCCAATCGTTACAACTCGAATACTCGTCAAAACGAATTGTCTAACAGGGTGTTGATGCAAGATAGAGCAGCAAATCAGCTTGAGAGACGCCTGCCGCGCCAGCATTCTCTCAACTTCGTTCGCGCACCTCGCAATGGTTCATTGCCGTCTCGTGCAGGACGATCGAGCCATTCCGCCGCGCCAAAGCTGCCCGGAATCACGCTTTCTGCGTTTTCCGATTCGGGCGCACTCGGAGACAACAAAACCACGTTTGCAACCGTCAACTTGATCGGTCAAACCTCAGCCAATGCGATCGTGCGGCTCAAAGGCACCGGGCGATCGACCGTTGCCGACGACAAAGGCAAATTTCTTTTCAGCGACATCGCGCTGACCGCTGGGAAAAACGAATTCAACGTGGTGGCGATCGATGAAACCAAGCAAAGAAGCTTGTCTACCACCACGATTCGCCGTGTCGCTGCCGATCGCGTCAGTGCGATTGTCGAATGGAACTCGACGGCGCTGCGAGCTATTTTCACTGGGTCTACGCCGCCGCCCGTCGCCGCTCGCAATTTAGCAATCGTCCACACGGCAATGTTTGATGCCGTCAACTCGATTGTCGATCGCTACAAAGCCTATCAGGTCAACCTTGACGCACCCGCAGGTGCTTCGGCTGAAGCTGCCGCTGTCACCGCCGCCTATGAAACGCTGATCAAGCTGTTTCCCACTCAAAAAGCGACGTTTGACGCAGCCTACCAAACGTCACTTGCCAAAATTCCCGATGGACAGTCGGAAACAGACGGCATTGCGATCGGGCGATCGGTTGCTGCTTCCATTTTGGAATCGCGCAAGACCGACGGAGCCACCACACCCGTTTCCTACACGTCCAGCACAACTCCAGGCGGTTGGCGACCGAGCGCACCCGACTTGAAGCCTGCCGCACTGCCGCACTGGGGTAAGGTGACGCCGTTCACCATGACCAGCGGGTCGCAGTTTCGGCCTGCCGCGCCGCCAATGATCACTAGCAAAAAATGCGCCGAAGAACTAGAGCAGGTGAGAGTTCTTGGTCGGCTCAACAGTCGGCGGCGCACTGCCGACCAAACCGAAATTGCCCTGTATTGGTCTGACGGCGGCGGCACGTTTACCCCGCCCGGACACTGGAATCAAATCGTCGGGCAGATTGCCGCTGAAGGAAATGGCACACTGCTCAAAAGATGCCCGCACGTTTGCACTGCTGAATTTGGGACTGGCTGACGCAGGCATTGCCGCTTGGGATGCAAAATACACCTATAACTCTTGGCGTCCGATCGATGCTCTCCACCTGGCCGACACTGACGGCAACCCGCGCACCAAAGCGGCTCCAGGCTGGAATCCGCTGATTTCCACGCCAAACCATCCCGACTACGTATCGGGACACAGCACCTTCAGCGGCGCGGCATCGCAAATTTTGACATCGCTGTTTGGCGATCGATTCGGATTTTCATCAGGGTCAATTGGTCTACCGGGCGTGACGCGGACGTTCAACAGTTTTCGTCAGGCCGCAAATGAAGCGGGCATCAGTCGCATCTACGGCGGCATTCACACCGAATCCTCCAACCGAGCAGGCAAGGCAACGGGAAGAGCCTTAGCCGACTACATCGTTGCCAACTTCTTAACTCCCATCTAGCGCCATGTAACTCATTGAATCTACCTGTATGAACTCCACTCCCCTGACCAAAACCGCGATCGTCACTGCGATTCAAGCCCTCGTCCCCCCCGGTTCGCCAGAGCCAGAAAACCCTGAAACGATCGCCGCTTTGCAAAATCTCACTGTCAAGCTGATTGAAGCCTATCAAGCCGACGGAATGCTGCAAGCCGACCCGTTTGAGGAGGTTTGGACGCGCAACATTCATCTGTATGAAGCGGAAGTGCGTGATCGACTCGCCGGAAAAACCGTGCTGGTGACGGGCGGCGAAGGCTGCGTCGGTCAAGCCTTGATTCAACAGTTGGTGCGGCTGGGGGCTGGAAAGATTCTTTCGGTAGACAAAGCGCGATGTTCGACCGGGGTAGAAATGGAAGGGCGATCGCGCCAGAAATTCCGGTGATCTACCATGCCGCCGATATTCGCAACCTGAGCGAATTGAACCGCATCTTTGAAACAGAAAAGCCGCAAATTGTGTTTCATCTCGCGGCTCAGCGCTTACCCTGGCTGGCCGAACGGGAAATTCGCGAGACGGTGACGAGCAATATTTTCGGATCTCAAAATGTGATTGAGCTTTGCGATCGCCATCAGGTCGAACACTGCATTTACTCATCGACGGGAAAAGCCTCGCGCTATTTCACCACTGAAGTTTATGCCGCCTCCAAAAAAATGAGCGAGTGGCAGTTTGCCCAAGCTGCTCAGTCCAGCCAAACTACCTACAGCATGGTGCGGTTCACCCACATGCTCAACAACAGTTCGTTCTGCGAATATTTTGACGACAAAATTCAGCAAAACAAAATCGTCAAAGTTCACGCCCCGCATCGCTACATCGTCGGTCAAAATGTCGGCGAAGCGCTGCACCTGCTGCTGAACGCGCTTGTCTTGTCGCAGCCCGATCGCCTCCAGTTTTTCTTGTGCCGCAATTTGGGCTGGCCTGTTGAAACGCTGGAAGTTGCCCTCCACAAAATTTTGCACTCCGGCCAAGAACTTCCCCTCTACTTTCAAGGATTGGTGGCCGGATATGAAGAACCGTTCTTCCGGGGTCAGGTGGACTGGAGTAAGCCGACCGAGATCAACACGCTAATCAACGTAATCGAAGACCAGTGGCGATCGATCGATCCATCCGGCGACGTGATCGTTTCCACCGTCGCGCCCTTCTCTCAGCCCGTGCTTGCCAAGCATCTGCGCCTGCTGCGATCGCTCACGGACAATCTGGAAATTTCAGAAGCCGAAATCAAACAGAGCTTGGCGGATGCCACCCAGGAAATTGCCGCCTCCACCTTTGCCCAAACGCCACCCGATTTGCTGCTGAAAATTTGGCAGTGGGGCTTTGATGTGAATCACTGGACGGCAGACCCATCGATCGACGCTTACCATCAAGACCTGATCGATCTGCTGCTGGGCGGTCTGTTCAAAGGACTGAAAAACCTGGACGACTTAACTGCCTGCATGAATGCGATCGCGCCACATTTGAAGGCAGCTTAGGCAAGGCAGAGGGCAGAGGGCAGAAGGCAGAAGGCAGAAGGCAGAAGGAAACACCCGACACCCGATCGCACCCTCCGATAGATGAATCCTTTCACTGTCAGCGCTACATCTGGGGAGGAATAGTTAAAGCTAACAAAATGATTCTTGAACACGATCGCGAAATTGTTCGCGTTAATGCCAGAAAAACGGATGTATTTGATGCGTTCAATTTCAGATATTTCATCGGGTCAAATCCCTACTTAAATGCGCCCGCTTATGTGT
>JAAUTJ010000368.1 GCA_012031475.1 Leptolyngbyaceae cyanobacterium SM1_3_5
CCCTGTGGTGCTACGTCGAGCAGGCGTTGGAGCAACTGCCACCCACTCAGCGTTTAATCGTCGTGATGGCGCAGACTTTTCGCTGGAGCGAAACCCGCATCGCTGCCTATTTGCAGGCGGAAGGCGAAGTGATTTCGCCCAAACAGGTGCGCGAACAGTTGCGATCGAGCTATGCCCAACTTGAAGCCGCCTTGCCCGACGACATCCGCGCTATCTACCTCGAAAACCACAGCCTCAACGATTCGCCTGTTTCCGTCCCATGAAGTACCGTTTGTTGATTGCGCTGGGATCGATCGCCCTTACCGCTCCCGTTCAAGCGCAAAGCCTCACCGAGCAGTTTGCACCACCCAGGGAAACGCTGACCGAGCAGCTCAATCGTCGGCCTCAAACCGATGAAATTTCGATCGTGCTGCGATCGATCGCGGATCAAAACTTTCAGTACGGACGGGAAGAAGCCGCAGTGGGACGAGTGAACGAAGCGATCGCCGCTTGGCAGCAGGCCGCGCTGGACTATGAACAGCTTCAAGATTTTGCTTCACTGGGCAGCGTCTACGAAAGTTTGGCAACGCTCTACACGCAGTTGGGTCGATCGCCCGAAGCCGAAGATGTGCTGCGTCGCAGGTTGGCGATCGCTCGCGACACCGGAGACGAACTCGGCCAAATCTTTGCGCTCAATCGGCTTGCCGCCCTGTTGCTAGTCCGGGGAAATCCGGGTGCGGCGCAAATTCTTTCTCTGGAAGCAAACCGGATCGCGCAGCAAATTGGCGATCCGGCTGGTCAAGGCTTCGCGCTCAGCAATTTAGGATTGATTTCGCTGCAACTGGGGCAGACGGAAGAAGCAATCAAGCAGCTTGAAGTGGCGATCGATTTCCTCCGCCGCACCCGCGAACCTGCCGTTGCCATTCGCACCCGCACCGTTCTCGGTGATGCCTACCGGACGGTGAACCAGCCGCAGGACGCCTTGCAAAATTACCTGGTTGCGCTGGACTTGTCGGAATCGATCGCTGATCGCGCCAGTCAGTTTCGATCGATCGATGGCCTGATCGCCGTCTACAGCCAGCTTGGACAGCCGCAAATCGCGCTCGATCTGCTGCGCGATCGCCTCAACTTGGCACAGGCCAATCCGCAGCAGCAGCTTAACACGGCTCGCCTCCTGGCCGAATTTTTTGCCCAGCAGGGCGATCGCGCTCAGGCTGCGACCTATTTTCAGTCGGCCATTGCGATCGCTCGCTACCTCGAAGATCGTCAGCAGGAAGGCTTGCTGATCAGTCGGCAGGCGAGTCTGGGCTTGCGCTAGTTGAGAAACACGCCGCCCGCTTCGTCGATCGTCAGCGTCGTGCGATCGCGGCCAAAATCTGTCGTTGCGCTCAATCGCAGTTCCAGCAGTCCGGCTGTTGTCGATCGCAGGCTGGCCTGAAGCAAGCCGCCATCTTGTCGCCGGAAGGTCAGCGTTGTTGGCGTGGCAAGATTGCGGAGCATAATTTCACCGTTGCCGCCGAGCGATCGATACTGCGTGTCGCCAATCACTTCATAGTCGATCGCCGCTCCGGTTTCGTTAATCATCGCGATCGAAATTTGATCGCCAATTGGGGAAGTCGTCAGGATCGGCAGCGGCAAAGGAGCTTGAGCATTCAGAGGTGCGACACCAAGGGCGATCGCAGGCAGCGGTGCAAGCAGCAAGCCGCCGATTAGATAAATCAGTGTTTTCATATTTTGTGAAGAAATCGCTATTGGCAATTTACGCTAGTTGTGCTGCTTGAACCGTGCATTTTCACAAAAATTTTAAGGACATCTACTGAACAGACGAGGCGATCGCGTCGGCTAGATTACGTTTGAGGCCTGCTGTTCTACCGCACTGATCAACAGAATTGCACCCAGGAGATTTTTTTCATGCTGAATCGCTTAAAGCTGGCTGGAATCGGAGTGGCGATCGCTTGCACCAGCTTCATTCCTACGCCAACCCTCGCTCAAACCACCGCTCCAACTCCAGTTCAAACTTCAGTCCGCGAGGCTGTCACCTTCTCCTGTCGCGATTCCGAAGCCGCCATCCGCCGCAAAATGGCGCAGTGGTCGCAGTCGGCCAACTCGCTTTTACATCGGCTACCAGCAGGTCAGCGCCGACAACCAAAATCCGATCGTGGTGCGGTTTGACAACGGACGGCGAACCTGGTGTCAAACCACTTACGAAACCAGCAACGATGACAGTCGCGGCTATGGCTTGGTGTGGAACGGACAGGGTGTGCTGTATGCCGTCTTTTCTTCAACAGGCACACAAGGCACACCCAGCCAGGATTTTTCGCCGTTTTTGCCATGCGCGGCTGGCTAACCAGCTACGGAAACGGCGGCGGCGCAAAAGCTGCCGTTCTTGCCCGCATCAATCCGACAACGGGCAATGTCACAGCCGCCACGTTTCTCTCTAGCGTCCTCACGTCAGGTCGCACGAATTCAATTCAGGTGACGGGGCTGAACCTGCGGGCTGACCGTCTCCTGGTCGAAGCCGATTCCTGGTTCGCACCCCGCCGGATCGATCGCCAGCCAATGCAGTGCAGCGGCTCCTCTCCATTCCGCTATCGACTCGAATTCAGCGGCAATCTGCAAACGGTAATTCGGGCAAGTGCCGATCGCTGCTCTTAGCTTCAGAACAAAATCGCTTCTGCTTGCGAGCAGCGCGATTTTTCACGACGGGCAAAACCAAACTTGAGGAAACCTCGATTCATTCAGTGCTGTCACTTCAACAATTACGGTGACAGAGGTGGGGTGCATCCGTTGCGATCGAACAATGAAACGATCGCCCAGCAGTATCGAGACATTCTGTTAAACAGCGACGAGCTAACAGTAATTGATGTTTCACCTACGATCGCAGAAATCGCCGCACGACTCAGAGCAGAGCGCAATCTGCGAACACCCGATGCAATTCAACTGGCAACCGCGATCGACTCAGGCGCAACATTTTTTCTTACCAATAATGCAGGTCTTCCAACAATACCGGAATTGCAGATTTTAGTATTGGACAATTTTAGTATTGGACAATTAAGGGCTTGAGATTTTGGGGCGATCGCGTCAGGTTGTGAAGGGGCGATCGATCAGCTTATGGAAAGGCGATCGCTCCAAACGACAATATTTTGCACCCAAATTCGATGTCCGGCAATCCTCGCTCTGCCGCCACAAATTCCAGGCGTGATTTCGATATGTTCACTAATGACAGGTTCCATATTGTTTGTATGTAGTGAAAGCTAACTACGTGAATAACTACGACAAACGATTTCTACCTGAACAGATATCACAGTCCTCAAGCCCAGCCCTCATAAAAATTTCAGGACTGCTGCTCTTGATGTTATTAAATTGCTTGTCATTGCTGTAGAAGTATTGCCCTACTAAACTCCACCATACGTAGCAATTTGGATCGAAATGATACTTCGTATTAGATTTCTTTACATTTCCAATGTAATTGCCAGATAGATTTCTACGTCGTTCTGTAGGAAGATTAGCAACTGCAAAAAGCCTTTCACTAAGTTCATTTAGCTGCCTGCGTAAATTCTTAGATTCAGATTTGTACTGCTCTTTGGCTTGACGAAGTTGAGTAAGCTGGGCAAGTAACTGATTTATTCTTTGCTTTTGAGAAGATATTTCTTGAGATGCTTGTTTCACGTACTCATCGAAAGTTGCAATCTGCGCTCGCAGGTCGCGATTTTGATTATTAGATTCTGTAATATCTCTGCTTAGTTGATCAATTCTAAATTGTTTGCCATTGTTGATCCGTTCGAGTCTAGCTACTTCATCTTGTAGAGCAGAAGAGCTTAACTGAAGCTCAGAAATTTCTTCTTCAAGCTGTGCTATTTCTTCAGTTTTTTCTCTAACTCTTTGTACAAGACTTCGATTGTTCTGCGAAATATCGCTTACAGTTGCCGCTAGGCTGTCTCTCTCGTTAATTAACTCATTAAGGCTTAATCTGAGTTGTCTTTCATCTGTACTGATTCCCCAAACTAATGAATTTCTCAATAATTCTTCTAGCTGGCGAATTATTAGAGGTGTAGCAGGACTTACGTTTCTCGAATTTCTTGCAACCTCGGTTGATAGTCTTTCAAGTAGCTCTTCAACTGTAGTTGTCGAATTGCTAGTCTCATAAATTCCTGTTCAGATTATAAACTTAAATCACTCCTTACAAGGCAGATCGATCGCCTCTGTAGAAACTATCAATCAAGGAGCGATCGATGGAAAGGAAAATCGATCGCTTTGTCGAAGATGGGAATGGGGGGCGATCGAGAATAGAACTTACGCATTGACAGAAGTGGCAATGTCTGGAGTCAGGAAGCAGTGGGTTTAGGAAGATTTTCCAAAATAAACTGACGGGTGACGGGCACAAACAACTGACGTGACACCTGATACAGGTCATCGATTAACCCCTCAACTCGCATCGTTTACAGCTTGCAAAAAGCTTGCAGCGCACAGAAGCAATGCGTTCGGATGGCGGCCTCTGTTCGCACTTGGAAGCGTTCAATGTTGCACACTTGCTTGATGACGCGATGAAAGCTCTCAATTTGCCAATGCCGATCGTGAATCTGGCGAAAATCTTGGCGATTGAGTTGGCGCAATTCGGTCTTGTCTGGCAGGTGCATGATGTAGTAGCGAACCTCGTTTTTGAAGCTCTGGCAAAACACTTTGACCCAGCCAAACTCTTTGAGATAGACCACCAAACCGGACTCAGGAATTGTCAGCGATCGCACCTGCACTGGAATCCCTCGT
The DNA here is from genome assembly GCA_012031475.1 of Leptolyngbyaceae cyanobacterium SM1_3_5. Classification (GTDB taxonomy): domain Bacteria; phylum Cyanobacteriota; class Cyanobacteriia; order Elainellales; family Elainellaceae; genus JAAUTJ01. The sequence goes on from JAAUTJ010000368.1 coordinate 4,744, forward strand.
TCCAGCGAGACCTGGCGATTCTCAGCAATCCCAAACAGAAAACCCACCTTCTCGTTTCTCTTGAAACTTCAGATTTTCAATCCCAGAATACCAACTATCGCCTGTCACCCAGACCGGTTGCAGCCCCCAGGCCTGCACTTGTGCGACCAGTTCACGAAAGTACTCGTTCTTGGTTTTGCCCTCCCGTTTGTCATCGACGCGAAAGTTCACCGAATACGATGTGCCTGTGACATCGGTGTAGTACAAGGTGATTAAGTTGATGCTCTTGACGGTGCGCTTGTGTTTGCCTGACCAGAAGTAGTCGATTAACTCACTCTTGCGCGGGTCGCTGTCAGGTTTATCGAGGACGCTATCGTCCCCACTGCCAATGCCGCCAGCCAGAATCAGATGGTGTTTCACCTCATCGAACAAGTCACGGGGGGTGTAATTCTCACGCAGCAGAAACCGATTGACACTATCGTGACTCAACTCCTCCATCACCTCAGACAAGAGAACACAACTGACATATTTGGGTTCTGCCAACAAAAACAAGATGTAGAGCGAGCAAGTACATTTGGCAGTTGACGGCTTCGATGGTTCTCTCATCACTGGCTTCGAGGGGCTACGAGACTATCCTCAACCCGCCACACTTCCCTCCTTCTGTCAATGCGTAAGTTCTAGAGAATTTCGTTAAAGATGCTCAGTTCCAGACCGGGATATAGTTCTATTTCGCGGCGATAACCCACTGCCCAGGCGCGACGGCACAGTGTAAATCGTCTCCAGTCGATCAGCGGGCGGACAGTGCTGCTCAGCCTCCATCCAAATGGCATCGAATTCTTCGGCAGTTAAGTTAAGACTCATAGAAATGAAGTGCTAGTAAAAAAATATTCTCAATAGTCTTTGTTTCCTTTTGTAAAAGTCAAGCGACTG